>NZ_ANAD01000011.1 GCF_000341245.1 Nocardiopsis halophila DSM 44494 | reverse complement strand
CCCGCCCCCTCCACCCGCCGCACCCGCAGCCGGGTGGCGGCCCGGGAGAGGCCTACGCGCCCCGCGAGCGTCTCGAACGGCAGGCGGCCGTCCACGCCCAGCTCGCGAACGATCGCCGAATCGGTCTCGTCCAGTTCCATGCCGCCCATGGGCGCTCACCTATCCAGTGGGGGAATTTCCCCCTAATTCTGCACATTGAGCGGCCGGTACGCGGCACGGGCGGGCGGGCCCCGACTTGACAGACCGCTGATCCTCGCCCTCACTTCCCCGGAGCACCCGGCGGCCGGCGCGGCATGAACGTGTGCGAACGTGTGCGAACGGATGAGTCCGGTGCGCCCCGGGCACCGACTTTTGACTATCTGTTTCCCCTATATCTACGCCTGTTGAGGGACGCGAAGGACAGGCGGGTTATCTAGGTTCGAGGGGAGAGGGCGGTCCGGGGTCCATCGGGAACCGGGAGCCGTCCGCCGAACCGCATTGTCCGATCCGCGAGACCGGGGGTGCCGTGCGAGGAACCGGTGGAGGCCGCGGAGGGTGCGCCGACGGGCGCGGGCCCCCGCGGGACGTACGGGCGGCGCCCGCGGCGCGCCTGCCGGGGTGGGGTGGACCGCTCCACCGGAGGTGGGGCGAGCACCACCCCGAACAGGGTGGTGGCGTTATGGCCCCGAGCGGGGGATCATCCGTAGCGTCTCCCCTGATGGATCGAGTAGGCCGCACGGCGGCCCGACGGAGGGGGGACACCGTGGCGCCTTCGGAGCCGGAGTGTGCTCACCCGGCCGCGGCCGGCCGGACCCCGCACGGACGGACCGGACGGACCGGGCCGTCGGCCGGGGCCGGAGCGGGCGCGTGCGGCCCGGGAGACGACCTGGTCGGGCGGGCGCGCCGCCGGGGGGATGCGAGGCCGCGGTGCTGATCGGATCGGTCCTCATCGCCCTGGCCGGCGCCTTCTGCATGGCGCTGGGGTCGGCGCTGCAGGAGCGCGACGCGGTTCGGGCCCCGGGCAAGAGCGTGGCCCGGTTCGGCCTGCTCGTCCACCTGGCCCAGCGTCCGCGCTGGGTGCTGGGGACGGTCGCGGCCGGCGCCGGCGTCACCCTGCACCTGGTGGCGCTCAGCGGGGCGCCGCTCACCGTCATCCAGCCCATCGGCGTCACCGGCCTGCTGTTCGCGATCGTGCTGTCCATGCTCTTCACCCGGCGGCCGGTGCGCGCCGGGCAGATCGTGGCCGGGTTGGCGGTCACCGCCGGGCTGGCGGGGGTGCTCACGCTCTTCCCGCACACCGCCCGGACCCCGCAGATGACCACGGTGACCGCCCTGCTGCTGGCCGGCACCGTGGTCGCGGTCGGGATCGCGGCCTTCGCGGCCGCCCGGCACCTGCGCGCGGGGGCGCGCGGCGTGCTGCTGGCGGCGGTGGGCGGGGCCGCGCTGGGCACCACCTCGGCGATCGCACGGGTGATCGCCGCCGGCACCGTGCAGGACCCGTCCGCGCTGATCGGCTGGCTCACGCCGATCGCCCTGGGCGTGGCCCTGTTCGGCGGCCTGATGATGCAGAACGCCTACCGCACCGGCCACTTCGCGGCCGCCTACGCGGTGCTGCTGGTCGCCGACCCCGTGGTCGGCGCCGGGCTGGGCGCGCTGCTGCTGGGCGAGGGGCTGCCGACCACCCCGCTCGCCCAGGCGGGGGCCACCGTCTCCGCCGCCGTCGCCGCGGCCGGCATCGCCGTGCTGGCCAAGGCCAGGAACCAGAACCCGGAGGCCGCGGTCCGCCGCGGCGGGCCGGCGCCGGGCGGCCGCCCGGCGCACCCCTCCGGGGACGCCTCGCCGTTGTCCACCTCCGCATCTGCACAGGAGCAGCCTGATGACCGCAATGAAGGAGAGAACCCCGGGGAACGCCGGCCAGGGCAGCCGACCGAGCGGGGGGCCTGAGCGGCTCCGCGTCCTGATCGCGGCCGACACCTACCCGCCGGACGTGAACGGGGCGGCCTACTTCACCTACCGGCTGGCCACCGGGCTGGCCGGACGCGGCCACGACGTGCACGTGGTGTGCGCCTCGGCGACGGGGCGCCCGGGCATCGAGTACGAGGACGGCGTGGTGCTGCACCGGCTGCGCTCGGCCTCGGTGGTCGTGCACCCGACGATGCGCACCGCCGTGCCGCTGGGCGTCGGCGGGCACGTGGCACGGATCGTCGAGCGCCTGGCCCCGCACGTGGTGCACGCCCAGAGCCACTTCACGGTGAGCAGGGCGGCGGTCCGGCGGGCGCGCCTGTCGGGGGCGCCGGTCGTGCTCACCAACCACTTCATGCCGGACAACCTGTTCGCCCACGCGCACGTCCCCGCGGCCCTGCAGGGGGCGGCGGGAGCGCTGGCCTGGCGCGACATGGTCCGGGTGGCCTACGACGCCGACCATGTGACCACCCCGACCCGGCGCGCGGCCGACCTGTTGGCGGCCAAGGGGTTCAGCCGCCCGGTGGAGCCCGTCTCGTGCGGCATCGACCTGGAGCGGTTCCGCCCCCGGCCCGCAGAGCGCGCGGAGGTGCGCAAGCGCTTCGGCCTTGAGGACCGGGACACCATGGTGTTCGTCGGGCGCCTGGACGAGGAGAAGCGCATCGACGACCTGATCCGCGCCCTCGCGGCGCTGAAGGATCGGCGCGACCTCCAGCTGGCCCTGGCCGGGACCGGCCAGCGCCAGGCCGAGCTGGCCCGGTTGGCCGACGAGCTGGGGGTGGCCGACCGGGTGCGGTTCCTGGGGTTCGTGTCCGACGAGGAGCTGCCGCTGGTGTACGTGGCCGGGGACGTGTTCGCCATCGGGAGCGTGGCCGAGCTGCAGAGCATCGCGACCCTGGAGGCGATGGCGACGGGGCTGCCGGTGGTGGCCGCGGACGCGCTCGCCCTGCCGCACCTGGTGGACCAGGGCGGGAACGGCTTCCTCTATCCGCCCGGGGACAGCGACGCGCTGGCCGAGCGGCTGGGGGAGGTCCTGGCCTCGGACCGGCGCCAGGCGATGGGGGAGGCGTCGCGGGCGCTGGCCCTGACGCACGACCACGAGCGCTCGCTGGACCGCTTCGAGGAGATCTACCGGTCGGTGCGGCCGCGGCGGCCCGGCGCCCCCGTGGCGGACCGGGCCCTGCGCGCGGTCGCGGGGACGGGGGAGCGGCGGCGCTCTCCGGCCGCGGCGTAATGACTTTCCGTGGTTTTTGCGTCACATCCTGATGTGAAGTCCGGTTCGGCGGATACATCCAGAGTGTGTGGTTCGTTGGATCCGGTCGGACGGGGGCGGCGCACGCCGAGGGCGTGGCCGCCCGGCTCCGTAAGGCCGAATACGACGAGCAGGCCTGCCAGGAGGTCCTGGCCGACTACGACCGGGACCACCGCGACCTGGAGGAGCGGGTCGAGCGCCTGGAGGCCGAGCTGGCCGAGGCGCGCCGGCAGAAGCTGGAGGCGTTCGCGCGGTGGTGGAACTGCCGCGAGGACCGCGACCGGGCACGGCACGTGGCGCGCCGGCTGCGCCGCCGCCTGGAGCGCCTCCGCCGCCGCAACGGCTCCGTGCCGGGAGGCGCTCAGGAGGGCCCGGACGCCGGCACCGTCCCGTGGAACGGCTCCGGCTCCGAGAGCGGCGTGAACGGCCACGCAGGAAACGGCCGCGCAGCGAACGGCTACGAGGGGAACGGTCACCTGGCGCACGGCCACCCGGGAAACGGACACGCGGATCAGGGCCGGGCGGACGACGGTCGCGGCAGCCCGGATTCGGGGGCGATCCCGTCCCAGCGCGAGGCCGGGGCCTCTGGAGAGGCGGCCGATGAGGAGCGCCGGACCCGATCCGGTTGGAAGCGCGTCAACGGCGGGCGGAGAAGGCCTCGCGAATAGCGGGCGTCCGGGGCGGATCTGCAATTCCTCATGGGCGACTCCGGGGCCGGGGGGCCATGGCCGCGTCCGCTGGATCGGTACGGCTTTCCGAGGCGGCACTGCCATCTGCTCCGGGGCGGGTCCCTTGGAGCGAGTGAGGCCGCAGCCGGAAACGGGGCCGGGGGTACGGGGCGCGGCCCTTAGGGCGGTCGGTGCCGGTCATTTCGGCCGACCGGCGTCCCGCTCGTCGGGGGACGGCCCAAGGCCGACCACCGAGGTTGCACTGCTCCAGTTCCAGTGGACGCCATCGTCATGTCGGTTGGACGCGGCGTGGATTCTCCCCGTTAAGTTTTTCGTGGTCCTGCAACAGGGCCGCCGGCCTCCGGGGCGGGCATGACTGAGTCCCCCTGTCGAGGACATGAGCTGGGGGTGTCACCGGGCCTGAGAGGTGCTGTGACAGACGCTGATGAGAGGCCCGACCCTCCCGGCCAGGGCGGTACGGCCGCCACTGCCCTGGACGGGCCCGCTTTCGGAGCCCTCCCCGGGCCCTGCCCCTGGCGGGCGGTCC
>NZ_ANAD01000010.1 GCF_000341245.1 Nocardiopsis halophila DSM 44494 | reverse complement strand
GGTCCGCCCGCCACTGCCCTGGACGGGCCCGCTTTCGGAGCCCTCCCCGGGCCCTGCCCCTGGCGGGCGGTCCCTCGGCACGCCGTCGGCCGTGGGCGGGGTGCCGTCACACCGGGGCCGTGTCCGAGTGGTGTCATTCCCGTCCGACCGGTTCAGCGCCGTCGTCACGGCTCTGTGCCGGGCCCGGGCCGCCTTCGGTCGCCCGACCGACGGCGGACGCGGCCGTGGTGAAGCCGGGTGGGACGTCACCGCCGCCCCTCAGGTCCTTCAGTCCCCGGTCCCCGGGATCCGGTCGAGGGCCTCGTCCAAGTCGCGTTGGACGTCTAGCGCGGCCTTCTTCAAGGCCCGGAGCGTCACCCCGATCGCCGGGCGCCGCAGGCTCGCCGCGCGGACGGCCATGTAGACGTCCCTCGACGGCGCGTGCGCGGGGAGCCTGCGGAACGCCAGACCGGCCGTTCCCGAGCTCAGGGCCATGGCGGGGACGGCCGCGATCCCGATGCCCCGGGACACGAGGCTGAGGATCGTGCCCAGCCCCTCGAACTCCCACGCCGCCTGCGGGGCCCCGCCCAGGTCCGCGAGCAGGGTGTCGGTCCCGTAGCGCGACGGCTCGCCCTGCGGGGCGGCGATCCAGGCCTCGTCCAGCAGCCGGTCCAGCTCCACGGGCACCGCCGGGTCGGCCAGCCGGTGCCCTTCCGGGACCGCCAGCACCATCGGGTCGCGCAGCAGGTGCTCGTGCCGGAGCCTGCCCGCGCCGGTGTCGGGGCGGCGCCCCCGCCAGTCGTCGACCAGCGCGACGTCGGCCTCCGCGGCGCTCACCTGGCGCACCCCGGCCCCCTCGGTGGTCTGGCGCAGCACCAGCTGCATGCCGGTGTGCCGGCGCAGGCTCTGCGCCAGGCGCGGCGCGAACGCCACCGCCGCGGTCGGGAAGGCCGCCACCGTCACCCGGCCGGTCACCTGCCCGCGCCGCTCGTCCAGGACCGCCTCGGCCGCCTCCACCAGCGCCAGGATCTGCTCGGCCTGGTCGGCCAGGAGCCTGCCGGTCTCGGTCAGCTCCGCACTGCGGGCGGTGCGGTCCAGCAACTGGGCCCCGGCCTCCCGCTCCAAGGCCGACAATTGCTGCGAAACGGCGGAGGCCGTATATCCCAGCGCCGCGGCCGTCGCCGCGATCGTCCCCTTATCGGCGAATTCCTTCAGCAGCTGGAGCCGTCGCAGATCGAGCATAAGACCACCTTACGCTCACCATCGAAAAGAGTCGCTTGTGCTGATGGGTAGAAGTGGGCAGGCTGAAGTCGCGAGGCCGTGGGCCCCACCGGCCCCAGGCCTCCCACCAGCCGCCGGACGTATGCGGGGTCGATTTCTCCATGTCTGTTGCCGTGTCCGCCACGCTCGCCGTGAACGAAGCCCTCGAGGAGAAGCGCCGCCAGGGCGTGGCCGTCCTCCCCCTGGGCTTCGGCGAGGCCGGGCTTCCCGTCCACTCCGCGCTGAGGGACGCGTTGGCCGCGGGGGGAGGGTGCAACTCCTACGGGCCGGTCGCCGGGGAGCGGGGGCTGCGCGAGGCCGCCGCCGGCTACTGGGCCCGCCGCGGCCTGGACACCGACCCCGACATGGTCGTCGCCGGCCCTGGCAGCAAGCCGCTGCTGTACGCGCTGCTGCTGAGCATCGGCGGCGACGCCGCGATCGCCGCCCCCAGCTGGGTCAGCTACGCCGCGCAGACCCGCCTGGCCGGGCGGCGCCCGCTGTTCGTGCCCACCGAGCGCGGCCAGGGCGGCGTCCCCCAGCCCGACCTGCTCGCCGAGGCCGTGCGCACCGCCCGCGAGCAGGGCCGCGACGTGCGCGCCGTGATCGCCACCGTCCCCGACAACCCGACCGGCACCGTGGCCGGCGCCGACACGGTCCGGCGCCTGGCCGAGGTCGCCCGCGCCCTGGACCTGGTGGTCATCTCCGACGAGATCTACCGGGACCTGGTCCACGACCCGGCCACCGAGGTGCCCGGCCCCGCCGAGTTCGCCCCGGAGCGGACCGTGGTCACCACGGGCCTGAGCAAGAGCCTGGCCCTGGGCGGCTGGCGGCTGGGCGTGGCCCGGCTGCCCGAGGGGCCGCTGGGGGAGCGCCTGCGCGCCGGGCTGCTGGGCGTCGCCAGTGAGATCTGGTCCAGCCCCGCAGGCCCCGTCCAGCGCGCCGGGGCGATGGCCTTCCAGGAGCCCGCAGAGCTGGTCGCCCACGTCGAGCGGAGCCGCCGCCTGCACGGCGCGGTCGCGCGCGCGGTGGCCGAGCGGTTCACCGCCGTGGGCGCGCGCGTGGCCGAACCGCGGGCCGCCTTCTACCTCTACCCCGACTTCGAGGCCCACCGGGAGCGGCTGGCCGCCGACTTCGGCGTGGTCGACGGGCCCGGCCTGAGCCGGATGCTGCTGGAGCGCTACGGCCTGGGCGCGCTGCCGGGCGTGGAGTTCGGCGAGGGCTCAGAGGCCCTGCGCCTGAGGGTGGCCACCAGCCTGCTCTACGGGGACTCCGACGCCGAGCGCTATGCGGCGCTGGCCGTGGACGACCCCACGGGCCTCCCCTGGATCCGTGCGCACCTGGACCGCTTGGAAGAGGTGCTTGCCGAGGTCGCCGAGCCCGTCGCGGCGGCCGCCTGAGGTGGGGCGCACGGAAGGGGCGCCGACGGCACGGCGGCGGGCGGACGCCGAAACGACAACCGAAGCGAACCCGGAAAGCGGGGGCGAGGAGCGGGGCCGGACATCGCGGAAGGGCCGGTCCCGCTCCTCTGCGCGGGCAACCCTAGCGGTAGGCACTCGGCGCCCTTGGGGGTGGGCCCGCCGCACGGCGCCGAGAAGGCCGGTACGGAGCCCCGCCGCGCTTCTAGCGCGCGCTCGGCGGCGGATGGCTCTAGGATCGCGAGCAGTCTTCATCGCACATTCCTCATGAGGAGCACTGATGACGCTCGTGGAGTGGGCGCGCCTGGTGTGCGCAGAACTCGACCTGCCGGAGGAGGTCGGCAAGGACGACGTCGACCGCGTGCTCGACCTCGCCCGGGACGCCGCGCACTCGGTGGCGCGGCCGGCCGCCCCGGTCACCACCTTCCTGCTGGGCATCGCCGTCGGCCGGGGCGCCGACCCGGACGAGGCCGCCCGGGCCCTGAGCCGGCTGGCGCTGGAGCAGGCCGACGGCGGCGCCGGCGCCGCCGGAGGGGCGGAGGCCGGCGGCCAGGACAGCGGATGACCCGTTGATTTCCGCTGGTCACGGGCCCTCCGCAACCGGTGTGTGGAGGGAACGTGACGTGAACGTGACGAATCGGTGTGAACCTGGCGGATTGCGGCGCCTCCTGACCCTGGAGTCCGTGCCCGCCAGGGGATCACCCCCTCGGGGCGTCCGGCGACCTCCGGGCGCACCGTGCCCCCGTCCCCCCGTCCGAGATCGATTGGGAGCCCTCACGTGGAACAGACCGTGAGCCTTTTGGAAGACCTATCGGGAATCATCTGGGGGCCGTGGGTCCTCATCCCCCTGTTGCTGATCACGGGGCTGTTCCTGACGGTCCGCCTGCGACTGCTGCAGTTCCACAAGCTCGTCCACGCCCTCTGGCTGGCCTTCGTGCGCCGCAAGGAGACCGACGGCGAAGGCGACATCTCGCACTACCAGGCGCTCAGCACCGCGCTGGCGGCCACCGTCGGCGTCGGCAACATCGCCGGAGCCGGCCTGGCCATCGGCATCGGCGGCCCCGGCGCGCTGTTCTGGATGTGGATGACCGGCCTGGTCGGCATGGCCACCAAGTACAGCGAGGCCCTGCTGGGCGTGAAGTACCGCCAGCGCGACGCCGTCGGCAAGCAGAGCGGCGGGCCGATGTTCTACCTGAAGAACGGCCTGTCCGGCGGCCTGGGCACCACGCTGGGCTTCCTGTTCGCGCTCTTCGGCGCGATCGCGGCCTTCGGCATCGGCAACGGGACCCAGGCCAACACCGTGGCCCAGCAGGTCTCGGAGAACTGGAACGTGGCCCCGTGGATCACCGGTGCGGTGATGACGGTGCTCATCGGCATCGTCGTCATCGGCGGCATCAAGAGCATCGGCCGGGTCGCCTCGGCGGTGGTCCCGGTGATGATCCTGCTCTACATCGCCGTCACCCTGGTGGTGCTCATCGTCCACGTGGGCGACCTGCCCGCCGCGCTGGCGCTGATCGTCACCGACGCCTTCACCGGCACCGCGGCCACCGGCGGCTTCGTCGGCTCCACCGTGCTGATCGCGCTGCAGATGGGCGTGGCCCGCGGCATCTTCTCCAACGAGTCCGGTCTGGGCACCGGCGCCATCGCGGCGGCCGCGGCCAAGACCGACCAGCCCGTGCGCCAGGCGATGGTCTCGATGACCCAGACCTTCATCGACACCATCATCGTGGTCACCATGACCTGCCTGGTCATCATCGTCACGGGCGTCTGGGAGCACGGCGACGACGACGGCGCGCAGCTCACCTCGGCGGCGCTGCAGGAGGGGCTGGGCACGCTCTCGCCGGCCCTGGCGCCGATGGCCGGGTACATGCTCGCGATCGCGGTGGTGGTCTTCGCCTTCACCACCATCCTGGGCTGGTCCTACTACGGCGACCGCTGCGTCGACTACCTGGCCGGCCACCGCGTGGTGCCCTTCTACCGGGTGGTCTTCGTCCTGGTGGTCTTCGTCGGCGCCACCGCCCAGCTGGACGTGGTCTGGCTGTTCAGCGACATCGCCAACGGCCTGATGGCGCTGCCCAACCTGGTCGGGCTGCTGCTGCTCTCGCCGGTGGTGGTCGCCGAGACCCGCCGCTACTTCTCCAACCCCGAGTGGAAGAACCCGGACATCCGGGTCCCGGAGAACCGCTAGCGCCCCCGAGCGGTACCGGGGAACGGAAGAAGGGCCCGTCCGCCTGCGCGGACGGGCCCTTCTTCCGTCGGAGGGCGGGCCCGGTCACCACCAGGCGTGGAAGTGGTGGACCGGCCCCTTGCCCGCGCCCACGTCCAGCTCGTCGGCGCGCCGCAGCGCCCCGGTCAGGTAGTCCTTGGCCTCCCGCACCGCCGCCGCGCAGCCGTCCCGCTGCGGGAGCAGGGCGGCGATGGCCGACGACAGGGTGCAGCCGGTGCCGTGGGTGTTGCCGGTCGGCACCCGCGGCGCCGAGAACGCCCGGGCCTGGGCCCCCGGCTCCACCAGCAGGTCGGTGCTCTGGGCGGTGTCCTGGTGGCCGCCCTTGATCAGCACCCGGCGGGCGCCCAGCTCCAGCAGGCGGCGGGCCTGGGCCTCCATGGCGGCGGTGTCGGCCGCCTCCGGCTCGCCCAGCAGCTCGGCGGCCTCGGGCAGGTTCGGGGTGATCAGGTCGGCGCGCGGCAGCAGTTCGGTGCGCACGGCCTCGATCGCGTCGGCCGCCAGCAGCCGGTCGCCGCTCTTGGCGACCATGACCGGGTCCAGGACCACGTGCGGAGGCCGGTAGGCGTCCAGCGCCCCGACCACGGCGGCGATCACGTCGGTGTCGCCCAGCATGCCGATCTTGACGGCGTCGGCCCGCACGTCCTGCAGCAGCACGTCGAGCTGGCGGGTGATGAACTCCGGGGGCACCCGGTGCACCGCCGCCACCCCGGTGGTGGTCTGCGCGACCAGGGCGGTCACCACGCTCATGCCGTACCCCCCGAGTGCGGAGAAGGCCTTGAGGTCGGCCTGGATCCCCGCGCCGCCGCTGGGGTCGGTCCCGGCGACGGACAGGATGTTGAAGGAGCTCATGGGCGTCCCTTCGCTAGTGCGAGCTAGTGCAGGTTCGACGGGTCTGATCTCAGCCGCGGGCGGAGGAGGGCTCCGCGCGGCACCCCGCGCCGGTATTCGGTTGCGGCCGGGCCGTCGACGGCGGCCCGGCAGGGTGTGCGATCAGCGTGTCACATGCGCGGTGCGGCTGCGGAGGCGGGTCGGGCGTGCCTGCCGCCGCGCGGGGCGCCGCCTCCTCCGCGGCCCTCGCCGCGCGAGTCCGCGTGCCCGTCGCCGTCCCCGCGCCGGGAGCGGGTCGCGCGCTCCAGCAGCAGCACGGCCACCACGACGGCGAAGCCGACGGCCATCAGCAGGACGGTGAACGGCACCTCCGTGGGGGCGTAGAAGGTGCGGTCCTCGTGCTGCCAGGGCCACAGCGCGCGCAGGGAGCCGGCGAGCAGGCCGGTCATGACCACCATGGCCAGGTGGTGGTGGCGGTCCAGCAGCCACTGCAGGAGCTTGACGAACAGCGCCCCGCCGATCAGGGCGCCCAGGAAGAAGGTGCCGATGTAGCCGAGGTCGCGGTCGTTGAGGGCGTTCATGGTGGGGGCGTACAGGCCGAGCGTCAGCAGGATCAGCGAACCCGACATGCCCGGCAGCACCAGGGCGGAGACCGCGACCGCGGCCGCGCACACCACGATCAGCGGGTTGGGCTCGATCTGCGAGGGCGGGAGCCCGATCAGCACGAAGGCGACCGCCGCAACGCCGAGCGCCAGCAGGTAGTCGCCGATGCGCCAGCGCTCGGGGGTGCTGGAGTAGGGCACGTAGACCGAGGCCAGCACCAGGCCGAAGAACACGGCGTAGGCGAACTGCTGCTCGGACTCCACCAGCGGGGCCAGCAGCTTGGCCGCGGTCAGGGCCGCCGCCGCCATACCGATCAGCACCGCGAACACCGCGGCCCAGTCGGCCTGGCGGAACTCGGCTGCGGCGCGCGCCGTGCCGCGTCCGCGGGGCAGGTCGGAGACGGTGAGGCGGATGCCGCTGACCACGTGGCCAGCCGAGGTGATGATGGTCTCGTAGATACCGGTGATCAGGGCGACGGTGCCGCCGCTGATCCCGGGCACCACCTCGGCGGTGCCGATCAGGGCGCCGCGGACCAGGTTGAGGGCGTGGGTGCCGATTGGTTTGGCCATGTCTCGCGTTTCGTCGATGGGTCTGGGGAGGCGGGGCGCACGGCGGCGGCCTGCGGAGGGGCGGGCGTCGGGACGCCGCGCCCCGGGCGTCTCGTCTTCCCGGACGGTCCCCGGCGAAGGCCGGCCGTCACCCGTTCAGAGGCCGCAAGGACTCCGCGGGTTCGCGCGGGGCGCGGGAAACACGCCCTAGTCTAAGGACTCCCGGCCTGGATGCGGCGCCGAATCCGGCCTGAGTGACGGGTTTTCGGAAGCCCTGGACCCGTTCCACTGGGCGCCCGGAACCGTGTCCGCTCTGCCGCCCGGGCCGTCGCCGCCCAAGGGGAGTCCCCGAGCGGCGCGCCCTGTCGGACCCTTGCGGAGCGCCGGGACTGGGCTTTCGGCCGGGCGCGGCGCTCGAACGTGTCCATATGTCCACTCCCGGCTTCCCCGCGCCCCCCGTCCTCTCTGTCTCCGAACGGACCCTTGTGCCCCCTGAGCGACGTCTGTTCTTCTGCTGTGGGTCCCCCGGGGCGCGCGTATCGTCCGCGGGCCGCGGGGTATCCCAAGAGCGACACGATCAGCGTTGATCGGAAAGGGACACCTGGATGAGCGACACCCGCGTTCTGGGAAGCAGGCCCTCCGGAGGAGACCCCTCCGGTCCTCCTGTCTCCACCGCCGACCACATCGCCCTGGCCCAGGCCCGCTCGGCCCACAACTACGCGCCCCTTCCGGTCGTCATCGCCTCCGGCGAGGGCGCCTGGGTGACCGACGTGGAGGGGCGGCGCCACCTCGACATGCTCGCCGGATACTCGGCGATGAACTTCGGCCACGCCAACCCCGACCTGCTCGCCGCCGCCCACCACCAGCTGGACCGGGTGACGCTCACCAGCCGCGCCTTCTACAACGACCAGTTCGCGCCGTTCGTCGCCGCACTGGGGGACCTGGCGGGCAAGGAGCGCGTGCTGCCCATGAACACCGGCGCCGAGGCGGTCGAGACCGCCGTCAAGGTCGCCCGCAGGTGGGCCTACGACGTCAAGGGCGTCCCCGACGGGGAGGCCACCATCGTCGTGGCCGGCGGCAACTTCCACGGCCGGACCACCACCATCGTCTCCTTCTCCTCCGACCCCGACGCCTACGGCGGCTTCGGCCCCTACACCCCCGGGTTCCGCTCGGTGCCCTACGGCGACGCCGAGGCGGTCGCCGAGGCGGTCGACGGCACCACCGCCGCGGTCCTGGTGGAGCCGGTGCAGGGCGAGGCCGGGGTGGTGGTGCCCCCGCCGGACTACCTGCCGCGCCTGCGCGAGCTGTGCGACCGCGAGCGGGTGCTGCTCATCGCCGACGAGGTGCAGTCCGGGCTGGGCCGCACCGGAACGGTGCGGGCCTGCGAGCACACCGGCGTGGTGCCCGACGCCTACCTGTTCGGCAAGGCGCTGGGCGGGGGCGTGCTCCCGGTCTCGGCGATGGTCGCCGACGAGTCGGTGCTCGGGGTGATCCAGCCGGGCCAGCACGGCAGCACCTTCGGCGGCAACCCGATGGCGGGCGCGATGGGGCGCACCGTGGTGCGGATGCTCAACGAGGGCCCCTACCTGGAGAACGCCCGGCGGCTCGGCGAGGTGCTGCGCACCCGCCTGAAGGAGTTCGTCGGCGACGGCGCGGTGGCGGCCCGCAGCATCGGCCTGTGGGCGGGGATCGACGTGGACCCGTCGCTGGCCAGCGGCCGCCGCATGTGCGAGCTGCTGGTCGAGCGCGGCGTCCTGGTCAAGGACACCCACGGGTCGACGATCCGGCTCTCCCCGCCGCTGGTGATCTCCGAGGAGGACCTCAACTGGGGCCTCGACCAGCTGGGCGCGGTCCTGGCCGACCTCAAGGCCGGGCGGGGCTGACCCCGGGGGACCGGGTACGCGGGTCCGGGCGCGCACCGGACCCGCGTACCCGGCCCCGGCGCCTCCGTGCCGCGGGTCAGTCCAGGTCGCGGGCGAGGACCTCGGGCCCCGCGGAGTCGACGGTCTCCCTGGTGGCGTACAGCTCCCGGTCCGGGCCCTCCTCCACCTGGGTGCGGACCCTCCGGGCGAACGCCCGCTGCCCTTCGGCGGTGGGGTGGAAGCTGCTCCGGTCGACCCGGATGCCGTCGGTCAGCCCCTCCAGCACGACCCCGTTGAGCCAGGCCCCCTCCGCGCTCACCTCGTGGCCCTTGAGCGCGGTGTAGGTGTCGACGAACTCGACACTGCCGACGTCCCCCTGCTCGGCGATCTCCCGGTCCGCTTCACGCGCCGTGGCGCGCAGCCGGTCGTTGAAGCGCCGCACGGTCTCGTTCAGCCAGGCCTGGTCCTCCACGGTCAGCGTGTAGTACATGCCGGAGGGGTCCTCGGGGAACAGGCGCGGGTAGCCGACGAGCAGCAGGCGGGCGTCGGGCGCGCGGTCGCGCACCTCGGCGATGATGTCCTCCAGGGTGTCGTCGAAGGCCCGCATCCGCCGGTCGATGTCCTCCTCCTGCCCCTGGCACACGCCGCCGGAGACCAGCGGGACCCGCACCATGCAGGTGCGCAGCACCGGGGTGAAGCCCAGGTCGTTGCCGCCGATCCCCAGGCTCACCAGGGAGGTGTACTCCCCGATCGCGTCCAGCTGGGCGTCCTCCTCGCCGATCTCCTCCAGCAGCTGCGCGCCCTTGTGCTTGCTGCAGGCGACGAAGCCGAAGCCGCCGGAGAACGCGAAGGCCTCGGAGGTGCGGGCGGGGTAGGCGTTCTCCGAGCGGTAGCAGCCGTCGTCGCCGGCGCCGGAGCGGTAGTCGCCGGCGCCGTCGCCCGAGGAGTAGGAGTCGCCCAGGGCCAGGTAGTGGCCCCAGGTGGCGGCCTCGACCGGCTCCATGGCCAGCCGCCAGTCGTCCGCGGATCCCGGCTCCTCGCCGGGTGGGCCCCCGCCGGGCGCGCAGCCGGTCCCGGTCGCCGAGCACCAGGCGCCGGCCAGCCCGTCGCGGGTGACGGGCACCGCAAGGGCGAGGACGAGCAGCAGGACCATCGATCCGGCGGCGGCGGCGAGCACGGTGCCGCGGCGGCCGAGTCGGGGTGCGCGCACGGTCGGCCACCGCCCTTCGCTCGCCTCGCGGCCCTGGCTCCGATGGGCAGGGTACCCGCGGTCGCGGCGCCCGCGGAGTATCGGCGCCGCCGCTCGCGGGGGCCTGCGCCACCGGAAGGCGGGCGTACGCCGGCCGATCCCCGCCGACCAGTGCGGACACGGGGCGGGAGGTGCGCATCACACCGTGGCCGGATCCGGAAGGGCCGTCCCGCCCTGGACACCCGGGACGGCGTCCTCGCTCGGTGCACCGCTCAGAGAGCGGTGGGCCGTCCTGTCCTCGATCGGGGTCCCAGGTCCGCCCGATGCGCACTCAGAGCCGGCCGCGGCCGCGGCCGCGGCCTTGAGGCCGGAACCCGGGTCACGACACCGGGGCCGGTCCGTCCGGCCCCTTGGGGCGGGTCCGGGCCACCGTGTCGATCGCGCGGTCCACCTCGGAGGCGGAGAGGTCGGCACGGGCGGTCAGGCGCAGGCGGGGGACGCCGTCGGGGACCGAGGGCGGGCGGAAGCAGCCCACGCGCACACCGTGCTCGGCGCACCGCCGCGCCCACTGCACGCACTCCTCAGGGGTGTCCGCGGCCACGGAGACCACGGCGCCGTCGGGGAGCGAGGCGCGCAGGCCGTGCCCGGCGAGCCCGCGGGAGAGCGACCGGGCGCGCTCGCGGAGCCGCTCGGTGAGTCCGGGGTCGGCGCGCAGCAGGCGCAGCGCTTCGAGGGCCGCCCCGGTGGAGGCGGGGGCGAGTCCGGTGTCGAAGATGAACGTGCGCGCGGTCTCCACCAGGTGCCGGATGACGGGCGCCGGACCGAGCACGGCCCCGCCCTGCGCGCCCAGGGACTTCGACAGCGTCACCGACACCGCGGTGTCCGGGGCGCCGCGCAGTCCGGCGGCGGTCGGGGCGCCCGCGCCGCCCGCCCCGACGACACCGAGGCCGTGGGCGTCGTCCAGCAGGAGCGCCGCCCCCGCCGCGCGGCAGGCGGCCGAGAGGCCGGAGAGGTCGGTGAGGTCCCCGTCCACGGAGAAGACGGTGTCGGAGACGACGAGGCGCCGCTCGCTCCCCGCCGGGTCCGGTCCGTGCAGAGCGCGCTCGGCCGAGGCCGGATCGGCGTGGTCGAACAGCGAGACGCGGGCGCCCGAGGCCTTGGCCAACCGGGCGGCGTCGATGAGGGAGGCATGGTTGAGGCGGTCGCACACCAGGTGGGCGCCCCGGCCCGACAGCGCCGTCACCATGGCGAGGTTGGCGGCGTATCCGGAGGAGAACACGAGCGCGGACTCGGCCCCGGTGAAGTCGGCGAGCTCTTCCTCAAGGGCCCGGTGGAGCAGGGTGTCGCCGGTGACCAGCCGCGATCCGGTCGCTCCTGCGCCCCAGCGCCGTGCCGCGCCCGCGGCGGCGTCCGTGACCCGTCGGCGGCGGGCGAGCCCGAGGTAGTCGTTGGAGGCCAGGTCGAGCACGTCGTCATCGTGGGCGCGCGGGCGCAGGACCCGGGTGAGCCCGGAGGCGGCCCGCCGCTCTGCGGCGCCGGAGAGCCAGGCGAAGGGCCCTGAGGGGGTGGAGCGCGGCCGGGCGTGCGGCGCGGTGTCGCCGGTCGTCGCGGTCACGGTCGATGCCTTTCTGCCGGGGCGTTCGGTGCGCGGGGCGGTCTGCGGCGCCCGCCGGTCCGGCACCCGTGCCGGCCCGGGCGGATCGCGGCCCCGCCACTCGAGCGGACAGGGTCGTCCCCACGATCTGGTCCTCCGTCGGGTCCTGGCGCACCCCCGCTTCCGAGGCGCCGCCTCACCGGGGCTTTCGTCAGTTCAGCGGGATGCCTCCTTCGCCCCGGGCCGACCGCCCCGGGACCGCCCCCGCGGGCGGGCGGCGCTGGTCCACCGCCCGCCCGCGCCGCCTGGAAGCGGACACGGGGAGCCTCACACGGTCCGCGGGGCGCCGTCATGCGCGAGAAGACACAAACATCGCGCGCGCAAATCTGTGCGGCGGAGCATCGCCGGGCGCCGTGCGCCCTAGGGAGGATGACCGATCATGACGTCTCCGACCCGACCGGCCTCCAGTGGCGCCGACCCCGCCGCGGCCGCAGACGCCGCAGCCCAGTGGGTCCGCGAAGTCGACCGCGACCTGCTCTGGCACCCCTATTCGTCCGTGGGGCCCGGCGCCGCCGGCGCCCCCTACGTCGTCACCGGTGCCGAGGGCACGCGCCTGCGCCTCGTCGGCGACGACGGCCGCGAAAGGGAGGTCGTCGACGGCATGTCCTCCTGGTGGTCGGCGATCCACGGCTACCGCCACCCCGTCCTCGACGCCGCCGCCCGCACCCAGATCGACCGCTTCGGCCACGTCATGTTCGGCGGTCTGACCCATGAGCCCGCCGCGCGCTTGGCGGCGCTGCTGTCCGCCGCGGCCCCGGGCGACCTGCGGCACGTGTTCCTCGCCGACTCCGGGTCGGTGTCGGTCGAGGTCGCCCTCAAGATGTGCCTGCAGTACCAGCGCTCGCAGGGCAGGCCGCAACGCCGCAGGATCATGACCTGGCGCGGCGGGTACCACGGGGACACCTTCCACGCCATGTCGGTGTGCGACCCGGAGGGCGGCATGCACACGCTCTGGGGCGACGTCCTTCCCCGGCAGGTGTTCGCCGACGCCCCGCCCCAGGGCTTCGACGCCGACCCCGACCCCGATTACGTCGCCCACCTGGAGCGGACGGTCGCCGAGCACGCCGACGAGCTCGCGGCCGTCATCGTGGAGCCCGTGGTGCAGGGGGCCGGGGGCATGCGCTTCCACAGCCCCGGGTACCTGCGCGCGCTGCGCCGCATCACCCGGGAGCACGGGCTGCTCCTGGTGTTCGACGAGATCGCCACCGGCTTCGGCCGCACCGGGGCCCTGTTCGCCGCCGACCACGCCGGGGTGGTCCCCGACGTGATGTGCCTGGGCAAGGCGCTCACCGGCGGCTACCTCACGCTCGCCGCCGCCCTGTGCACGCCGGAGGTGGCGCGCGGCATCTCGGAGGGGGAGGTGCCGGTGCTCGCCCACGGGCCCACGTTCATGGGCAACCCGCTGGCGTGCGCGGTGGCGGCGGCGAGCGTGGGCCTGCTGACCGGCGGGGACTGGCGCGGCGGCGTCGCGCGGGTCGAGCGGGGCCTGCAGGAAGGGCTCGCGCCCGCCCGGGACCTGCCCGGCGTGCGCGACGTGCGCGTGCTGGGCGCCATCGGCGTCATCGAGNGCCCCCCCCCCGCGCCGCCGTCGCGGCCGGGTGCTGGCTGCGGCCCTTCCGCAACAACGTCTACGCCATGCCCCCCTATGTCTGCGGCGAATCCGACCTGGAGGCGATCACCGGCGGCATGCTCGCCGCCGCCGGGGCCTCCCTGGAGGCGACCCGATGACGGTGGTGCTCGTCGCCGGTACCGGGACCGGGGTGGGCAAGACCGTGTGCACGGCCGCGCTGGCGGCGCTCGGCGTGCGGTCGGGCCGCCGGGTGGCCGTGCTCAAACCGGCGCAGACCGGGGTGGCGCCGGGGGAGGCGGGAGACGCCGAGGAGGTGGCCCGCCTGGTCCCGGGGGCGACCGTGCGCGAGCTGGTCCGCTACCCCGACCCGCTCGCCCCGGCCGTCGCCGCCCGCCGGGCCCGGATGCCGGGGCTGTCCGCCGAGCGGGCGGCGCGGGCCGCCGCCGACCTGCACGGCGGCCACGACCTGGTCCTGGTCGAGGGCGCGGGCGGGCTGCTGGTGCGCTGGGACGAGGCCGGCGCGACCCTCGCCGACGTGGCGGTGCGGCTGTCGGCCCCGGTCCTGCTGGTCGCCCGGGCGGGCCTGGGCACCCTGAACGAGACCGCGCTGACCGCCGAGGCGCTGCGCCGCCGCAGGATCGAGTGCACGGGCGTGGTGATCGGCAGCTGGCCCCGGGAGCCCGGCCTCGCCGAGCGCTGCAACCTCGGGGACCTCCCGGCGGAGGCCGGGGCCCCGCTTCTGGGAGCGCTGCCCGAGGCCATGGCCGGCCTGGAGCCCGGAGAGTTCGCGGCCTGCGCTGAGAAGGCCCTGGGGCTAGCATGGGAGGCGACGGTGATCAGCCGCGAGGCCTGGTACCACGCCCTGAAGGAGTAGACGGATGACGGTCGCCGAATCCCCGGTTCCCCAGTCCAGAGCCGCCGAGCTGCTGGATCGACACGGAATCCGCTACGAGGTCGTCAACGGGGAGATCATCATTTCACCGTCACCGTCCCAGCTGCACCAGGAGATCCAGCTGGACATCCTGCTGCAGGCACGGCACAACGGCTACCCCGCGACGATGGACGCGTCCGTGGTCTTCCCCGGCACTGACGACGAGCTGCGACCGGACGTCGCCGTGTACGAGGAGGGGACGGAACTCCCCAGAACGGGGATGCGGCCCGGACACACGATTCTCCTGGCCGTCGAAGTCGTCTCTCCGGCATCGCGGATCATGGACGAGTTCGGGAAGAAGGAGAGGTACGCCGCGCTCGGCGTGCCGAGCTACATGGTCATCCGCCAGAGCGGGGACCTCTGGACCCTCCACAGCTCCCCCGAGGAGGGGAAGTACATGCAGCTCACCGAAGGGCCGATGGGCGACTTCGCGCACGTCCCCTCGCTTCCCTGGGCCGTTCGCACGCGGAGCCTCGACCGCTATATGTAGCGGCGGGGCGGGCCCGTGGCAGGTATGGCGCCCCCGTCCACGCCCGTCTTCCCTCCTGTGCGGCTCGCGCCCATGGTGTGCACCTCATCGCCCCCGCAGGCTTGAACGCCGGGGGAAGAGGTCTCCCGCCCCAGGGAAACGCCTGCCTACCTGCGGATCACCGACCCCGGTGATGCGCGCCACGGAAACCCTGTTGTTAGATGGGCGTCACATCACGGCGGCGGCCCCACCCTGAGCGGCGGGCGCGGCCGACCGCTCGCCTGCGCGACATAGGAGGGCGCGAGCAATGACGCAGCCACAACCCCCCGTGCTCTGGACCCCCGGCAGCGACCGGCGGGAACGGGCCAACATCACCGCTTTCGCCCGGTGGGCGCGCGCGGAGCGGGGGGCGGCGGTGGACGAAGCCGACTACGACTCCCTCTGGCGCTGGTCCACCACCGACCTCGAAGGGTTCTGGTCGGCGGTCTGGGACTACTACGGCGTCCGCTCCTCGACCCCGCCCGACCAGGTCCTCGCCGAGCGCGCCATGCCCGGGGCCCGCTGGTTCCCCGGCACCCGCCTGAACTACGCCGAGCACGTCTTCGCCGACCGCGACGACGACGCGGTGGCGATCCGCCACGCCTCCGAGCTGCGCGTGCTCGGCGAGTGGACGTGGGGCGAGCTCAAGCGGCGCACCGCCGCCATCGCCGCCGGGCTGCGCCGCCTCGGCGTCGGCCCCGGCGACCGGGTCGTGGCCTACCTGCCCAACGTCGCCGAGACCGCCGCCGCGTTCTACGCCTGCGCCTCCATCGGGGCCGTCTGGTCCTCCTGCTCGCCCGACTTCGGGGTGCGCAGCGTCATCGACCGCTTCGCCCAGATCGAGCCCAAGGTGCTGCTGGCCGTCGACGGCTACCGCTACGGCGGCAAGGACTTCGACCGGGCGGACACCGTGCGCGAACTGCGCGCGCAGATGCCCACCCTGGAGCACACCGTCGTCCTGCCCTACCTGGGGGAGGAGGTGCCCGAGGACGCGCTGTCCTGGGAGGCGCTGGAACGCGCCGGCGAGGGCGCCGGGCTGGAGTTCGAGCGGGTCGACTTCGACCACCCGCTGTGGGTGCTCTACTCCTCGGGCACCACGGGCCTGCCCAAGGCGATCGTGCAGGGCCACGGCGGGATCCTGCTGGAGCAGCTCAAGAACCTCAACCTGCACCTGGACGCGCACGAGGACGACCGGGTCTTCTGGTTCACCACCACCGGGTGGATGATGTGGAACTTCCTGGTGAGCGTGCTGCTCACCCGGGCCTCCATCGTCCTGTACGACGGCAGCCCCGCCCACCCCGACCTGGGGTCCCTGTGGGACCTGGCCGAACGCGCCGGGGTCACCGTGTTCGGCACGAGCGCCGGGTACCTGTCCACGTGCATGAAGGCCGGGATCCACCCGGCCGAGGGGCGGGACCTCTCGGCGCTGCACGCCATCGGCTCCACCGGATCGCCGCTGAGCCCTGAAGGCTTCGACTGGTGCTACGAGGAGTTCGGCGACGGCCTGTGGCTGTTCTCCACCAGCGGCGGCACCGACATCTGCAGCTGCCTGGTGGGGGGTGTGCCCACGCTGCCGGTCTACGAGGGCGAGATCCAGGCGCGCTCCCTGGGCATGGCCGTCGCCGCCTGGGACCCCGAGGGCAAGGAACTGGTCGGCGAGGTCGGCGAGCTCGTGGTGACCGAGCCGGCGCCCTCCATGCCGCTGTACTTCTGGGGCGACGAGCAGGGGGAGCGGCTGCGCGACAGCTACTTCTCCATGTACCCGGGGGTGTGGCGGCACGGCGACTGGATCGAGATCACCGAGCGCGGCACCGCGGTCATCTACGGCCGCTCCGACTCCACCATCAACCGGGGCGGGGTGCGCATGGGCACCAGCGAGATCTACCGGGCCGTGCTGGCCCTGGACGAGGTCGTCGACGCACTCGTGGTGGACGTCCCGCAGAAGGACGGCGGCTCGCGCATCGAGCTGTTCACCGTGCTGCGCGAGGGTGCCGAGCTGGACGAGGCGCTCACCAAGGCGCTTGCGCGCCGCATCCGCGAGGACTGCTCGCCGCGGCACGTGCCCGACGCGGTGCGGGCGATCGCCGCGGTGCCGCGGACCCTGTCGGGCAAGGTGCTGGAGGTGCCGGTCAAGCGCATCCTCATGGGCGAGCGCCCCGAGAAGGTGGCCAGCCGCGACTCCCTGGCCAACCCCGAGGCGCTGGACTACTTCTCCTCGCTCGCGGGTACCGGCGACTGAGCGGTCGGCTGTCGGACCGAAGGGCGGGGGACGGCCGCACGAGGCGTCCCCCGCCCCCGCCGGGCCGGCCCCGTTCGGCCGTCCGGCGTCGCGGGGCAGTTCCGTCACCGACCACCCCAAACCACCGCAATACCTCCTAGGGTGGGCGCGTGACACCGCCTAACGACCCCCGTCCCCGTGACGGGCAGGCGGCCCCCGCGGCGCGCGAGCGCATCGCCGGGGTCGACGCAGCGCGCGCCCTCGCCGTCTTCGGCATGCTCACCGTGCACCTCGGGGTCGGCTCGCTCGGCCTGGCCGGGCTCCTGGGCCAGGAGGCGGCCGACACCTTCCACGGACTGGCCCGCGGCCGCTCCTCGGCCCTGTTCGCGTTCCTGGCCGGCCTGTCGCTGGCCCTGATGACCGGCAGGACGCGCCCGCTGCCCGGCCCGGACCTGCGCCGCCCCATGGCGCGCATCCTGGTGCGGGCCATCGTGCTGGCGCTGCTCGGGATGTTCCTGGACCTCCTCGACGCCCCGGTCGCGGTCATCCTGGCCTACTACGCCGGGTTCTTCGTGCTCGCCCTTCCGCTGCTGCGGCTGGGCCCGGCCGCGCTCGCGTGCACGGCGGCGGCGATCGCGGTGGCCGGCCCGCAGGCCTCGTTCGCGATCCGGTCGGCCATGGGCGGCACGGGCTTTCGCGAGAACTCCATCGGCGGCATCACCGACCTCCTGCTCACCGGCTACTACCCGGCGTTCACCTTCATGGCGTTCGTGGTGGCGGGCATGGCGGTGGGGCGGCTGGACCTGGCCGCGACCCGCGTCCGCATCGGGATGGTGTGCACCGGCGCCGGCCTGGCCCTGCTGGGCTACGGCGGGTCGTGGCTGCTGCTGTTCCCCTTGGGCGGGGTGGACCGGCTCGCCTCCGACGTCGCGGCCTCGACGTGGGGTACGAGCGACCTGGACACCGCCGCGCTGGAGCCCATGCGCGACTGGGTCGTGGAGGAGATGGGCAACATGCACGGGCAGGTCCCCACGGACTCGCCGGTGTGGCTGCTCATCGCCAGCCCGCACAGCGGAACGAGCTACGAGGCGATCGGGGCGATCGGCACCTCCCTGCTGGTCCTGACGGCCTGCCTGTTCGCGGCGGAGCGCGCGCGGGTGCTGCTCTACCCCCTGTCGGCGGCGGGCGCCATGGCGCTCACGGTGTACGCCGGGCACATCGTCGTGATGGCGATCGGAGGCATGTCCTTCGAGGACGTGGCGCCGTTCCGGTGGGAGGCGTTCGTGGGCACGGCACTGGTGGCGTGCACGGCCTGGAAACTGCTGCTGGGCCGCGGCCCCCTGGAGCGGGCCCTGGGGTGGCTGGGCGACCGCGGGGCCGACCTGGTCCCGGACCGCATCGGCCCGGTGCGGCAGGTCTGAGGCCGGTCGCGCCCTCAGACGGGGAACGCCGCCCTGTCGTCCCGCCCCCTCCCCGGAACGGCCGGTCCGATGAACTGCCGCGCGGCCAGCTCTTGGTAGAGCGCGTCGCGCTCCATCAGTCGCCCGTGGGTGCCGACTGCGCGGATCCGTCCTCCATCGACCACGGCGATGCGGTCGGCGGTCATCGCGGTGGACAGGCGGTGGGCCACCACGACTACGGTGCGCCCGGCGCGGGTGCGCAGGAGCAGCTCGTGCAGCGCATGTTCGGTGCGCGCGTCGACACTGGACGTCGGCTCGTCCATCAGGAGGATCTCGGGGTCCGCCAGCAGGACGCGTGCCCAGGCCAGGCGCTGCCTCTGGCCACCGGAGAGCAGGGTGCCGCCGTCCCCGACGCGGGTGGAGAGCCCATCGGGGGAGTCCTCCACGAGCCCGCTCAGACCGACGTCGGCGAGGGCGCGCGACAGATCCGCGTCGGAGGCTTCGGGCGCGGCGAGGCGGAGGTTCTCGGCGAGTGTGCCGGAGAGGGCGGGCGCGGCCTGCTCCAGGTAGCCGAGGCGGGACCGCAACCGCGCGCGCTCCATGGTCGCCGTGTCGGTGCCGTCGACCCGCACGGTTCCGGAGTCCGGGTCGTAGAACCGCTCGATCAGAGCGAGGATCGTCGACTTTCCGGCGCCCGACGGACCGACCAGCGCGGTGGTGCGCCCGCGCTCGATGCGGAGCGAGACGTCTCTGAGCACTTCCGGTCCGTCCGGATAGGCGAACCGCACCCGGTCGAGCTCGACGGCGGGCGCCGGACGGGCTGAGGGGACCGGGCCCTCTCCGCGGTCACCGCCGCGACGGTGCGCCCCCTCCTCCTCTTCTTCGGCCAGACGCAGGATCTCGCCGATCCGGTCCAGCGCGGCCACCCCGCTCTGGATCTCACCGTATGCGGCCATCGCCTGCGAGAGGGGGGCGGCCAGCAGGAACAGGTAGAAGAGGAACGCCACCAGCTCGCCGAGGCCGATCGCACCGTCGGTGACCCGTGCTCCGCCCACAAGAAGGACGACGATGAACGCTCCTTGAACGGAGAGCGCCATGACCGGTTGGATCCCGGCCCGCACCCGAGCGGCCCGCACGCCGGCGGCGTACGCTTCCTGCGCGGCGCGCTGCGCACTTCGCGCCTCCCCGCCGGTCGCGCCGGTGGCGCGCAGTGTCCGCAGGGCGGGCAGGGCGCGTTCCACGACCGCGACGACGGCGCTGAGCCGCTCCTGCGACTCCCGTGCGGCCGAGCGGATCCGGGTGCCCAGCCGTGCCGCGACGGCCGCGGCACCGGCGAGCAGGCCGACGGTCGCGGCCAGCAGGATCGGGTCGAGCACGGCCATCACCGTGATCGCGCCGGTGAAGACCAGGGCGGCCGAGGCGATGTCGAAGGCCCCTCCGGTGACCGTGGCGCGGACCAGGGAGGTGTCGGCACCGACGCGGGAGACCAGGTCGCCGCGGCTGCGCCGGTCGAGCTCGGCCATGGGCAGTCGGAGCACCCGGCCGGTCAGCACGGTACGGATCCCCAGGACCAGCCGTTCCGCGGAGGCCTGCAGCAGGTAGGACTGCCCTGCGCGGGCGGAGGCGGCCAGGAGCGACAGGGCCACCAGCGCCGCGACGGCCGGGCCGGCCGGGTCGGAGCGGCCGACGGCGTCGACGGCCTGCCGAAGGGCGAGGGGCTGCAGAACCACGGTCGCGGTGGCCAGGAGCGACAGGGCGGCGGCGCTGCCGAGCCGGCGGCGGTCGGCGACCACGTGAGGCCAGAGGACGGAGCGCAGGGGGCCGGGCCGGGCGCCGGGCCCCGCGGGGCGGGCGGTGCGGGGGCTCACCGGTCCCGCTCGCCATCGGCGGCCGTGAGCACCTGCGCAAGCAGACCCAACAGCTCGGCCATGGGAGCGGGGGCGCCCACATTGGCCTTTCCGGTGGAGAGGCTGCGCCCGGGGACGGGGTCGGCCAGTACCACCTGGGGGCGTTCCTTGAGCAGGGCGGCCGCGCGCCGGTAGGCGTGGCCCTCGAAGCCGCCCGGCGGCAGCGACGGCGCCACCCCGATCGGCGCGCACGTGCACTGCAGGGCGAGCATCAGCGGCGTGTCGGCCAGTCCATTGGCCAGGCGGCTCACGAAGTGCAGTGTCGCCGGGTAGACCACGAATGCGTCCGCCCACGCCGCCAGGCGCACATGCGGGGCCTCCTCATGCGGGCCCTCGCCCCACTCGTCCAGCGTGAAAGGGCGCCCGGTGACGAGGTTGACCGTCGTCGCGGTGGCGAACTGCAGGGCCTGCCGTGTCAGTACCACCTCCACGTCGGCGTCCGGGTAGGCGTGCTGGAACTGCTGGACCAGACCCGGGAGCCCGGCTACGGCCAGGGCGCCGCACCCGGCGACCACGACACGCTTGCCCCCGAACCCCGGGAGGTCCCCGGTGATCGCGTGCTTGTTCACTGCGCAACCCGCCCCTCGGGGTCGGAGACAGGGCCTTCGAGCCACAGGACGGAGGGCACCCGGCCGGGCGCCGCAAGGCGGAGCAGGGACAGGGCGACACCCGCCTTGCCCATCATCAGGCCGAAGACGTTCCGGCCGATGATCCGGCCGAAGTCGAAGCCGCGCGAGCCGAGGACGTCCCGGAGCCGCCCGGCCATCGTGTCGCGCCGCTCCCCCCACTCGGCCTCGGGCAGGACAGCGTCGGCCAGCGCGAACAGCTCCATGTTGCCGAAGTCGCCGTGGCACAGGCACTGGTTGCCCAGGTAACCGCGGTCTCGGACGGCGCGCAAGGCGCTGCGTGCCTGCGCGTCGTACCCGGAGCCGGGCGTGTGTCCGTGGGCCAGCAGACGCGAGATCCCGATCCCGGTGGCGCCGTGGCACCACAGTGCCGGGTGGACGTCTGCCATGCCGGTACGGTCGCGCCAGGTCCGCAGATCGCGCCAGGCGTCCCGGCCCGGCACCGCGAGGCTCTGGTCATAGGCGAGCGCGGACGCGCCAAGGTCGCGCACGGCGCTGTCCCCGAGGGTGTCGGCCATGTGCAGCAGCCCCCAGCCGATTCCGGCGGCACCGTGCGAGAACCCTCCGAGCAGCGGGCCGCCGGGGGCGCTGGGCCAGGCGGTTCCGCCGCCGACGCCGACCCCCGTGGCCTCCAGCCGCTCCGCGCACACCCGGGCGATGTCCTGCAGTTCGGGCAGTCCGTACCGCTCGTACAGCCGTCCGGCGACCACTCCGCACCCGGCCAGGCCGGAGACGAGGTCGGGGCTCTCCTCGGCCTCGGCGCCCTTGCGCAGCAGGACCAGGTGGTCCTGGAGGAGGTCGGTGTAGGCCGGATCGCCCAGCGCGGCGCCGGCGTGGTCCAGGGCGTAGAGGGCCCCGGCGATGCCGCTGTAGCCGCCCACGCTCTTGACGGTGCCGTTGCGGGCGGCCTCCCGCAGCTCGGCCGTGACCGGGGCCAGGCTGCGCCGCGCGAGGTCGGCGTAGGCGTCGCTGCCGAAGACGCCGGCGCCGTAGGCGAACACGAAGGCCATCCCGGCGAGACCGTCGTACAGGCTGGTGGTCATCGGCCGGAACTCGATCGACTCGTCCCGGATGCCGTCCAGGTTGATGCCGATCCATGTGCAGTCGTCTGCGCCCAGGAGCGCGTCATCGGCCAGGGAGTCCAGCAGGGCCCGGGCCGCGTCCCGGGGTCCCGCGCCGACGGGCAGGGGGCCGCCTCGGCGGGGCCGGTCGCGGGCGGGCGGGGTGGAACGGGGCAGCGCCGCCAGTGCGTCCTCGATGATGTCGAGCTGCGTGGCTCGGTGCTCGGGCCCGAACAGGTCGAGCTTGCGTTCGAGGACGTCCACCACGGGCTCGCCGAAGAACCCCTCGGCGACCACCTCGTCGCCGGCGAACAGAGAGGTCGATCCCGGTCGACTGTGGAAGGCGGGGATGTCGCCGGCCTGGAGCCGCCGCCGCTCGTGCTCGACCAGCGGGGCGAGGTCGCGCCGCGTGTTCACGGCCGTCCACAGTTTCTCCAGCAGCCGCTCGCCGTCGAGAGCCGAGCGCAGGTAGTCAGGGTGCCGGGACTCGCGCAGGAAGAGGGCGTAGCGCCGGGTGGGTCGGGCGATATAGCGCACGGGGACCGCGCGCGCGCCACGCAGCACGGCCCGGAAGACCGCCTTGTTCCCAGCGATGGCGTCGTAGGCCTCGGTGAAGCCGCGCACCACGTCGTCCGCATGGTCCCCGGGGAGCACCTCGCCGCCGTCGAGGAACGGCCGGTTCTGCCCGGTCCCTGACCGGAGCGGACCGGCGTCGATGCGCATGACGTCGGTGAACGGATCGACCAGGGTGGGGGCGCGGCGGTTCACGCTGCGCGCGACGCCGCCCCCGATCGCGCTGATGTCCACGCTCTCCTCTTGTCCGTCCCCGAGGGCGCGCACGGGGAGCACGAGGGGGGCCATCACGCTCTGGGCGAGGAGGTCGGCGGCCCGCTCGCCCGCCGAGTCCGAGGCCTGCTCCGAGACCGAGGTGTGCTGGAGCACCGTCTCCAGGTCGATCGGGATGGGCTGGTCTCCTGCGGCGATGAGGTTCTCGGCGTGGACGTCCACGGCGCCCAGGAAGTGGAGTGCCGCGAGGACACCGCCGGTCCTGCGGTAGAAGCGCGCGACCGCCGCCCGGTCGGCGCAGGGCCGGTACCGGACCGGTGCGCACCAGCCGTACCCCTCCCGGGGCAGTACGTGCACCGTCTCCAGGCCCAGCTCCGGGCAATGCTCGTTGAGCAGGCCGATCGTCTTCCGGTAGACGCGCTCGGGCTCGACCGAGCGGGGCTTGTAGTACACGCGGGCCCCGTCGGTGAAGGTCACCAGGGTCACCGTGCGTCCGCCCAGGTGCCGGTCCCCCAGGCCGGAACGGTACTCGGCGACCTTCGCGCCGTCCCCGACCAGGCGGGCCCGCCGCAGCTCCGGGACGTCGTCGGCCAGCCGCCCGAGCATCTCGAGCACCGTGGCGTGCCAGGTGCGGCCCGCCTCGATCATGGAGCGGCCGAGCACCGGGTACTCGGTGAACAGCGCATCGAGGCGCTCAGGGGAGGAGAGCAGGCGGGTGTCGTAGAAGTCGTAGCGCTCCTCCGGCGTTGCGCCCTCCAGCTCGCCGCGGCTGCTGGCGACGTTCAGTTCGAGGATGAGTGTCCGGTGGCTGATACGGACGAGTTCCCCCGCCAGGTCCTCGATCAGGGAGCGGAGGGCCGTTGGGGCGAGCAGATCCGGATTCCGCCGCAGCCGCGGGTCGGACTCGGCGGCTTCGACGAGTCCGGATCGGTAATGGGAGAGAAAGCGGCCCACCAGGCCATGGAACAGCATTCGGCCGTGGTCGGTCCCGTAGAGCGTGCCGGCCGTGAACCGGGCCTCCTCAAGAGGGGGGCGGGTGAGGACCGCGTCGAGTTCGGGCCGCCAATCCATCGCCCCCGTGTCCGCGGTGAAAGGTCCGCCGCCGATGAGCCGCGACAAGGTCTCCTCGCTGGTTTCCGACGCCTTCAGGCGGAGCGTGAAAACGTCGTCGGAAATGTAGGCGGAATCCTTCCACGCCCGGACGGCGTCCGGATCGGGCGGGCAGTCGGTGGGGTCGGGGTCGCGCTCTCGGAGAAACGCGGCGTGCTCGGTTCTTCGGTCCACAGTCGTCCCTCGTTCCGCCTGGCGGGTCACGGCGGGGGCGGCGCCCGCGGGCGCCGCCCCCTGGCAATGCCGGTCGGATGGACCGATCAGCAGTTGCAGTCGAGGGTGAACGTGCAGAAGTAGCCGTCGTTGGGCGAGCTGTCCTTGGCCGCGACGGAGCGGTCCTGGAGCAGCTCCTGGTAGCCCAGCTCGCCGAAGTCGCTGCCGGCGGCGTTGCGGCCGATCTCGTTCTTGTTCTCGTACATGCGCTTCTCCTCTCGTCAGCTCCGGGGCTGTGCGGCCCCGGAGAACGTGTGCGGAGCCCGACCGGAGAACCCGCCTCCGATCGAACCGGAAGCGACTCTAGGGGCAAATGGCACAAATGGTGCACATCAATTGCATATCCGCTGCACAAGAAGGCCTATCGAGAGGGGGTGTGCTGCTTGTTGGCCGTATCCGGACATTTGGTCGAGGGGAGTGGTGCGCCCGGCCGGTGGCTCGGTCGATGCTTCTCGTCCATTCGGCCGATCCTGCCCGAGAAGCCCGCGGGTACGGTCGCCCCCATGTCAGAAGAAACGATGACGGCCCGCCGTGCTCCCGTGGTCACCGCACAACGGTTGACCAAAGTGTTCGGTGCTGGAGAAAACGCCGTCCAAGCACTTCGGGGCATCGACGTGTCCTTCGAGTCCGGGGCCTTCACCGCGATCATGGGGCCGTCGGGATCGGGAAAGTCCACGCTCATGCACTGCCTGGCGGGATTGGAGTCCGCCACGTGCGGCCGGGTGGAGGTGGGCGGGGCCGAGATCACCGGAATGGGCGACCGGGAGCTGACGATGCTGCGCCGCGAGCGGGTCGGCTTCGTGTTCCAGTCCTTCAACCTGCTGCCCATGCTCACCGCTGAGCAGAACATCCTGCTCCCGCTGGAGATCGCCGGCAAGAAGCCGGACCGGGCGTTCTTCGACGAGCTCGCCGGCGTCACCGGGCTGCAGAAGCGGCTGGGCCACCTGCCTTCCGAACTCTCGGGAGGGCAGCAGCAGCGGGTGGCGATCGCGCGTGCATTCGTGGCCCGCCCCGACGTCGTCTTCGCCGACGAGCCCACCGGCAACCTCGACTCGGTCTCCGGAACCGGGGTTCTGGACTTTCTGAGGACCTCGGTGCGCCGCTTCGGCCAGACGGTCGTGATGGTGACCCACGACGCCAGGGCCGCCTCCTACGCGGACCGCGCGGTCTTCCTGCGCGACGGTGCCCTCGTGGACGACATGCACGAACCGGCGACCGACGCCGTGCTTCAGACGATGGTGAAGCTGGAGGTCTGAGCCCAGTGTGGAAGACGACTCTCGCCGGCCTGCGCGCGCACCGGCTGCGACTGGCCATGGCGGCACTGGCGACGCTCATCGGGGTCGCCTTCACCTCCGGCACCCTCATCCTCGGCGACACCCTCCAGGCGGACGCGGAACGGACCGTCACCGCCAATACCGCCGAGGTCGACGTGGCCGTGCTGGCCACCAGCGGCCTGCGCCCCCTGTCCGAGGAGGCCGTCGGCGACCTGGCCGCGCTCGCCGGGGTGGAACGGGCCCAAGGGGTCGTGGAGGGGACGGCGACGCTCCTCGGCCAGGACGGGCGGCCGCTGCGCCAGCAGCCCGTGGCGGCCTCGGTCACCGTGCGCACGGCGACGCTGGAGGGAAGCGCCCCCGACGCCGACGGCGAGGTGGCGCTGGCCGGATCGACCGCCGAGGACGCGGGTGTGTCGGTCGGGGACACGGTCGGCGTGGTCGACGCCCAGGGGAGCCGGCGGGAGCTGACCGTCACCGGGATCGTCGACACCCGCGGCGAGGGAACCATGGCCCTGCGTGGGGCGGCGGTCTTCACCCTGCCCACGGCCCAGGAGGTCACCGGGCAGACGGGGTATGCGGGCATCTACGTCACCTCGGCGGGCCCGGCCCCCGGAGCGCTGCGCGAGGATGTGGCCGCGACCCTGGCCGAGGGCGACTACGAGATCCTGACCGGGCGGCAGTGGGCCGATGCCAAGGCCGCGGGGAGCGGCCTGGACCCTGCGCTGGTCAGCGCCGGCCTGGCTCTGCTCGCCCTCGTCGCCCTGCTGGTCTCCGGCCTGGTCATCTACAATACCTTCAGCATCCTGGTGGCCCAGCGCAAGCGCGAACTGGCGCTGCTGCGGTGCGTGGGGGCCACGCGCTCCCAGGTGTTCGGCAGCGTGCTGGCCGAGTCCGCCGCGCTGGCCGCCGCCGCTGCGCTGCTGGGGCTGGTCGTCGGCATCGGCGCCGGCTACTCCGCGGTTCCGGTCCTCAACGCCTTCGGCAGCGACATCCCCTACTCCGTCGTGACGGTGACGCCGCAGACTCTCGCCATCGGCTTGGTCTCCGGATTCGCGGTGACCGTCGGCGCAGCCGCGGTGCCCGCGCATGCGGCCACCCGCGTGCCTCCGGTGGCCGCTCTGAACAGCACGCAGGAGCGCGAGGCCGGACGGCTGGTCTCGGCGCGCGGTCTGTTCGGCCTGGCGGCGGCCGTGTCGGGCGCCGGCGCGGCCGCCGCGGCGGTGCCGGTCCTCGGGGCCGGCCCCCCGGCTCTGACCGGTGTCGTGGTCGGCGGCATGCTCTTCTTCCTCGGGCTCGTAGCCCTGGGGCCGCTCCTGGTACGCCCCGCCGTCCGGGTCGTCGGGATCCTCCCGGCACGGCTGTTCGGCACCCCCGGCCGGCTCGCGGTGGCCAACGCCAGGCGCAACCCGCGCCGGGCGGCCACCACGGCGATCGCTCTGGCCGTGGGGGTGACCCTGATGTCCGGTGTGTCGGTGGCGACGGAGAGCTTCGAGGCGTCCGTGGGCCAAGGCGTCGAGCAGGCCCTGCCGGTGGATTTCATGGTGACCGCCCCCGGCACCGCCGAGGAGGCTCAGATCCCGCCCGGAGTCGTCGACCGGCTCCGCGCTCAGGAGGGTATCGCCGAGACGGCCGCGCAGCGGGAGGCGGTCGTCGAGGTCGAAGGGCAAGAGGCGGCCCTGGCCAGTGTGGTCATCGGCGGCCCCATCGCCGAGCCCGAGCTCATCACCGGTGCTCCGCTGGACGCGCTGGGCTCCGGACAGATGGCGGTCACTCCGGACCGGGCCGAGGAGTTCGGGCTGGATGTCGGGGACACGGTGCGCGCGGTCACCGATCGGGGCCCGGTCGAGCTGGAGGTCGCCTCGATCGTCCGCGGAGCGCCGTTCCCGCCGTTCTACCTGTCCGAGGAGGGCTTCACCGACCTGTTCGGGGACCGCGGGTACGGTGCGGTGCTCATCAACACCGCCCCCGGCCTCACCGCAGAGGAGGGCCGGGCGGCCGTCGAGGCGGGGACCGAGGAATTCCCTGCCGTGACGATCACCGGGACCGACGACGCGCGGCAGCAGTTGGAGGAGACGCTCTCCAACCTCGTCATGATCGTCGGGGGGCTGCTGGCCCTGTCCGTGGTCGTGTCCCTGATCGGCATCGCCAACACGATGAGCCTGTCGGTGTTGGAGCGGACCCGTGAGTCCGCGCTGTTGCGGGCGCTGGGCCTGACCCGGCGACAGCTGAGCCGGATGCTGACGGTCGAGGCGCTGGTCCTCGGCGCGGTAGGGGCATGCTCGGGTGTGCTGGTCGGCTCCGTGTTCGGCCTGATGGCGATCACCGCCATCCGTAGCGACGCGGTTCCTGTGGTGCCGTTCGGCCAGCTCCTGCTCATCGTCGCCGGTTCGGGGCTGGCGGGCATGGCGGCCGCCATCGTGCCCGCCCGCAAGGCGGGGCGGGCGTCGATCGTGGCGTCCCTGGCTTCCGAATGAGGACGGCGGGGGCCGGTTCGCGCCGGCCCCCGCCTGAGGGATCAGGGCCCTGCCAGGGCCTTCTCGCCAGGGGCGCAGCCCTCGCGCAGTTCCGCCAGCTCCTCGGGCGGCAGGCGGAGCGAGGCACCCCGCCGCCCGGAGTCGAGCAGTTCCCAGGCGGCCGACCAGGCCGGTCCCCGAGCCAGGCCGGTGAATCGGGACAGTCGGTCCAGCTCTGCCTCGGGGTCGTCGATGAGGTCGTCGTAGGAGAGCGCCATTCGCCGGTCCGCCGGGACCTCGGACAAGTGGCCGAGGCCTTCGGTGATCATCTCCGACCAGAGCATTCCGAATCGCGCCGGCGACGGGCGCAGCGCCATGGTCAGCTCGGCGGGGAACCCCTGCGACACCCAGGCCGCGAGGTCATCGGGAAGCCGGACGAGGTGGTCGTCGGTGATGTCCGCGAGGGCGTCGGCGCCGGTGCGCTCCAGGACCTCGCGCACCATGGCGGCGGCGCGGAACCCGACGTGGTGCCCCATGGAGAGCGCGCAGTCGGGGCCGTTCCGGTACATGTGCACGAACCGGGCCTCGGGGAAGGCCCTGCGGAGGAGGGGGACCCGGCCCAGAGAGGCCCCCGAGCGCTCGACGACCACGCGGCGCCCGAACCGTTCCGCGAGCGTCCGGAACAGCGCGGTGTGCTGGTCGGCCGCGGGCCGGGCGGGCCAGGCGCGCACCTCGTGTCCGAGCTCGTCGAACAGGCCGTCCGGGTCGTCCGTCAGATGGGGGAGCACCATCAGGCACAGCCGCGGTACGCCCCCGGAGTCGGCGGAGAAGCGCCCGGACCCGGGGCCGTAGAGGATCTCCGCGGGTGCCCAGCCCTGCCGGGCCATCTCGTCGAAGGCCGGGTGCGGTTCGGAGAGCAGCTCCCAGAAACGTGCGCCGGAGACCTCCCCCGCGGGGAACACGCGGTCGCCCCCGAGGGAGACCAGGTACTCGTTGAGGCTGAGGACCTCCGGGTGCGTGTTGAGGATGCGCGACAGGGCCGTGGAGCCGGTCCTTCCGGTCCCCACCACGAAGACCGTCTCAGGGCGGTCGGTCGCCTGCCGCCCGTCCCCCCGTGGCTCGTTCATTTCTCTCCCATCGGTATCGTGGTCGCTTCCCGCGCGCCGGGGCCGGACCGGGCCCGGCCCGGTCGGATCAGGCACAGTCCCGTCTCTGCCCGGCGAGCGGCGGGGGCGTGATCCCGGAGTGCGCGAACCGGCGCACGGTCTCGTCGTCTCGGCGCATGATCGCCGAGTACAGCTCTTTGAGCTCGGGGGACGGCGCGATCCCGTACTCCTCCCGCAGTGACGCCCGCATCCGCTCCCAGTGGGCGAGCGCGCCGGGTGCGTCGCCGCTCAGGTAGGTCGCCCGGACGAGATTGGCCCACGAGGTCTCGCGGTAAGGGGCCGATGAGAGGGTCAGGCGCAGTTCCGGGATGAGGTCGGTCGACCCTCCCCGCAAGATGGCCGAGTGCGCGGCCCGGTCCCGCACGACCAGGTGGAGGTCGTTCCAGGCCTGGAAGCGCAGAGCCAGCGTGCCCGACGCGGAACATCCCTGGCCCACCGGCCCGTTCCACTCCCGCAGAGCGCGCTGGAACAGGTCTGACGCCGAACCCAGGTCGCCCTGCTCCAAGCGTCGGGCGCCCGTGTCGGCGGTGGATCTGAATCGTGCGAGGTCGAGTTCTCCCTCCTCGAGGTGCAGGGCGTAGCCGGCGCCGCGCCGCGTGGCCAGTCGGTCCGGCAGGTCAGGGCGGACCGAGCCGAGCAGTCGCCGGATACGGGACAGGTAGAGGCGGACGTTGCTCCGCGCCGATGCCGGGGGGTCGTCCCAGAGCGCTTCGGCGATTCTGGACGTCGAAACGAAGCGCCCCTCCTCGAGGAGGAGGAAGGCGAGGACTCCGGCCGGAGCCGGAGAGGTGATGCGGTGGATGCGTCCGTCGGCCTCGATCCGGGTGGCGCCCGTGAGGCCGAACATCACCGCAGGCGGGGGACACTGCTCGATTCGCCGGTGCGGGCCGGGTGACCGGAGATCGGTCGCCCAACGGTTCTCCGAACGGTGTGGCAAGCCTGTTCTCTCTCGTTCAAGGGTCCGGAAAATGTTGATAATAGAATGATCTCCATATTTCCGATGTGTGATGATATGCGCCTGTGGGAGCGTGCACAACGAGGTTTCTCGTGTGTGCGCTGCGAGGAGAGGCGGTGTTCTGCGGAAAGAGGCGGCGGAGCGGGGGCGGCCGGAATCGGTCACCGCTTCCGGTGTCCCGTTTGGAGCGAGGAGGACCGTGCGAGCTGGCCGGATACCGGGAAGGACCTGGTTGGTGAGGGGGATCGGGTGCACCTGGCAGGTGTGCGGTCGCTGAGGGCCGGCGGCTCCGCGGCGCCCGAGGGCTACGGAGCCGCCGGTGCCGTCCCGGCGCGGATATCACGGATTCGCCCCTGCTTAAGAGGGGGCGGCGGTCTTCGCTGATCAATTTCAAGAACGCCCGGCCGAAATGGGCGAGGGCGGGATGGGCGGTACCTGGCGGGGCATGCTGCTCGTCGTCGGGGCCGTTCGCAGGTCCGGGCGCGTGTCATTGGGAAATTCCGTGGTGTTCCGCCCGCCATTCGGCCGCAGGCCCGCCGCTGGGCGGAGCTCACTCCCATGTACGGGCTCCGGTGCGGGCGGGCCTCCGGCGGGGAGAGCCACCGTGGACGTCGTCCCACGGCCGGGACCGGTGTCGGGCGGCGTGAAGGGCCTGCCCTCCGGCGTGTGCTCAGCGCATCGGCGTCCGGCCCCGAGGCGTCCGGACCGCCCCCGGCTCTGCCCGACGCTCCACCGTCCCCGCCCGTCGGCGTCCAGTGGCGGCTGCCGGAACTCGGTGGGCAGCGGCGGCGGGTCGCGCCCGTCGTGGCCCTGGACGCAACGCGAGGGCCCCGGACCGGATGCTGTGCCCTGCAGCCGGGCGTCGGTGTCCCCCAGCAGGCTCCGGTGCAGACGAGGACGCGGTCGGCGGACGGGTCCGGCGGCTCACCGCGAGCCTGGGCCGTCCGGTGGGGAACAGGGTGGGAGGCGCGCTGGAGGCCTCCTCACGCGGGCCATTTCGGCGGGCGCTTCTCCAGGAACGCCGCCGTGCCCTCCCGGGCCTCCGGCGTCTGGCTGGAGGCGGCCATCACCTCCACCGCGTAGGCGTAGGCGTCGCTCTCGGGCCGGTCCAGCTGGGCGTACATGGCCTGCTTGCCCAGGGCCTTGCTGCGCGGGGAGCCCCGCGTGGCCCGGTCCAGCAGGTCGCGCGCGGCCTCCTCCAGCTCGGCGTCGGGGACCGCGCGGTTGACCAGCCCCCACTCGGCGGCGGTGGCCGCGTCCACCGGGTCGCCGGTCAGCGCCATCTCCATGGCCCGCTTGCGCCCGATGTTCCGGGAGACCGCGACCATCGGGGTATGGCAGAACCAGCCGCCCTTCCCGCCGGGCGCGGCGAAGGCGGCGCTGTACCCGGCCACCGCCAGGTCGCAGGTGGCGACCAGCTGGCACCCGGCGGCGACGGCGGGCCCGTGCACCCGGGCGATCACCACCTGGGGCACGGACTGGACGGTGCGCATGAGCCGGGTGCAGGTGGTCAGGAGCCGCCGGGCGGTGTCGTGGTCGGCGGCGGCCACGTCGGCGAAGTCGTGGCCGGCGGAGAAGACCGGCCCCGCGCCAGCCAGGGTGACGCCGAGGGCGTCGGTGGCCGCGACCTCCTCGAAGGCCGCGGTGAGCTCGTCCATGAACCCCTCGGACAGGGCGTTGCGCCGTGCCGGCCGGTTCATGGTGACGGTGGCGTGCGGTCCGGAGCGTTCCACGAGGACGCGGTCGTTGCTGCCCATGTCCCGACGCTACGCCGCGGACCGCGCCGCGTCACGGGACGCGGTGCGGTCCGCCCGGCGGCCCGCCGGGGCCCCCGTCCCGGGTCCCGGCGGGCCGTCGCCTCACTCCTCGGACACGGCCAGGGCCGAGGAGGGGCACAGGCGGGCGGCCTCGCGGGCCCGCGCCCGCAGGTCAGGGGAGGGGTCGGGACCGAGCACCCGCACCAGCCCCTCCTCCTCGTCCTGGTCGAACACCTCGGGCGCGGTCAGCGCGCACATCCCCGCTCCGATGCAGCGGTCGCGGTCGGCGCTGATCCTCATCGGCCGGCCTCCTGGGGCCCCCAGGCGACCGGCAGCCGCTCGACGCCGTAGATGTCGGACCGGTCGCGCATGGGCACCTCCTCCGGCGGCACCGCCAGACGCAGGTCGGGGAAGCGCTGGAGCAGGGCCGGCAGGGCGGTCCGCATCTCGACGCGGGCGAGCTGCTGCCCCAGGCACTGGTGCACGCCGTGGCCGAAGGACAGGTGCCCGCCCGCCCTGCGCCTCAGATCCAGGCGGTCGGGGTCGTCGAAGCGCTCGGGGTCGCGGTTGGCGGCGGCGACCGACAGGGCGACCGTGGCGCCCTTCTCGATGACGTGCCCTTCCAGCTCGACGTCCTCGAGGGCGGCGCGCTGGCCGGTGTGGGCGATGCTCAGATAGCGCATCAGCTCCTCGACGCCGCCGTCCACGGCCTCGGGGTCGTCGCGCATGACGGCGAGCTGGTCGGGGTGGCTCAGCAGGGCGAAGGTGCCCAGGCCGATCATGTTGGCGGTGGTGTCCAGTCCGGCGCCGAGCAGGAGCATCGCGACGTTGACGAGTTCGCCGTCGGTGAGGTCGGAGGCGGTCAGGTCGCTCAGCACGTCGTCGGTGGGCGCGGAGCGCTTGGCCTTCACCAGCTCGGCGAGGTAGCCGTGGAACTCCCTGCCCGCCGCCTCCAGCTCCTCCGCGCTCGCGGCGGTGTCGTTGAAGGCCTCGGAGTGGCGCTGGAAGAGCGCGCGGTCCGTGGCGGGCACGCCGAGCAGTTCGCAGATCACCAGGGCCGGGATCGGCTGTGCGTAGGAGGCGACCAGGTCGGTGGGGCCGCCGGCGTGCTCCATGGCGCCCACGTGCTCGTCGACGATCTCCTCCACCCGCTCGGTGAGCAGGCGCATGCGCCGGACGGTGAACCTGCCGGTGAGCAGCCGCCGGTACCGGGTGTGCTCGGGCGGGTCGCTGTTGATGAACAGCCCCGGTGGGGCGGCCGGGAGCGGGGAGGGCATGCCGGCCCTCGGCATCGCCGGGCGCTGCAGCTCGGTCCGGGAGCTGAAACGGGGGTCCGAGGCCACGGCGCGCGCGGCCCGGTGGCCGGTGACCAGCCACCCGCGGTGCCCGTCGGGGAGGGTGAGCCGGGCCAGCGGGCGTGTCGCCGCCAGCTCCTCGGGCGGGTCGAAGGGGCGGCCCGCGGGGCGCGCCAGCGGGAGCTCGGACAGTTCCGGAACCGGGGCTGCGGTCATGGCGACTCCTCCGTCAGTTGTTCACTCTGCTTGAAACGCTATGTTGCATTTAAAGTCGAATCAATGAATAGCGAAGCCATGAACCCCGTAATTACTGGTAATGCGCACGAATCATTGCAACGGATCTGTGGTTGAAGACAACGGCGGCCGCGGCGTTGTTGCAATGGGGTGCAGGTGAACGCACAATGGGGGGCGCGGAGCGGCGGACCGCGTCGGCGCGGCCCGCCCGGAACGGGAGGAGGGGCCATGCCCGGAGGGCGGCTCACGCTCCACGAGCGCCGTCAGATCGCCCGAGGGGTGGCCGGCGGGCTGTCCTACGCCGAGGTCGCGCGCGGGCTGGACCGGCCGACCTCGACCGTGACCCGCGAGGTGATGCGCAACGGCGGGCCGAACGGCTACCGTCCCGAGCGCGCCCAGCGGGAGACCGACCGACGCGCCCGCCGCGGACCCTCCGCGCAGGCCCGGGCGGAGGCCGACGGCGGGGGCCCAGCCGCCGCACCCGGTGACGAGGCGCTGGAGCGGGCCCAGGCCCTGATCGTCAAGGCGCTCCTGGCCAGCGGTCTGGCGAAGACCCCCGCACGCGTGCTGACCCTGCTGTTCCTGTCCGACGAGGGGGCCACGGCGGCCGAGCTGGCCGGCGGCCTCGGGGTCAGCCCCGCCTCGGTGTCCAAAGCGGTGGCCTACCTGGAGGAGCAGGAGCTGCTGCGGCGGGTGCGCGCCCCCGGTGAGCGGCGCGAGCGCTACGTCATCGACCGGCTGGCCTGGTACCGGTCGTGGGTCGCCGGCATCCGGGCGAACCTGGGGCTGGCCGAGGCGACCCGGGAGGGAGGCAGGGTCCTGGGCCCCGCGAGCCCCGCCGGCGCCCGGCTGGAGGACATCGCCTCGTTCCTCGAAGCGATCTCCGGGGACATGGTCCGTACGGCCGAGCTGTGGAAGTGGAGGCTCGTCGGGGAAGAGGGGACGGGCGACGGCGGCGAGGGGGCCGGCGCGGCCNGCCCTCCCGCCGGCGCCGGCCGTCCCGGCGGCCGACGGCGCGGAACGCGCGTGCAGGTTCTGCGGATGCACCGCCCCCTCCGCCTCGCATGATGGCCGGACGCGGACACCGTCCGAGGAGGGCGCGGGGGCGGAGGGGTAATCTCGCGCGCATGGGCGGCCGGGACGGGCAGGGGGAGGAGAACCTCCGGGCCCGCCGGATCGAGGAGCGCATGGCGCCCGTGGTGGTGGCCGCCGCCCTGGCCTCGGTGCCCGCCGTCTTCTGCGAGGTGTGGGGCGCCGGCGCGGTCGCCGCTGCGGGCCGGTGGGCCAACACCGCGGCCGGAGCGGTGCTGTGGGCCGAGTGGGCGCTGCTGCTGCTCATGGCCGACGGCAAGCGGGCGTGGCTGCGCGAGCACCGCTGGGCTACCGCGGTGGCGGCGGTCGCGGTGCCCGCGGTGGTGCTGGCGGTCGGCCCCCTCCAGCTGCTGCGGCTGGTGCGCGTGGCGGTGTCCCTGCAGGTGCTGCGGGCCTCCCGGATCCTGAAGGCGGGGCGGGTGCTGCGGCGCCGGACCGAGCCGGGGCGGCGGCGCGGATCCCTGCTGACCGGGGTGGTGGTGCTGGTCGCGGGGGCGTTCACCGCGGTGGTGCTGGCCGATCCGCAGGCGCGGAGCCGCAGGCTGGCGGAGGAGGCGGTGGAGCGGTGGGGGACGGTGCCGGTCGGAGCCGCCGCGGCCGCGGTGCTGCTGGTCGCGGCCCTCGCCGTGGCGGTGTGGGCCCGCACCCGGTCCCGTTCGGCGGAGCGCCCGGCCGGTTCCGGCCGGTGAGCGACCACCGGGCGGCCGGATGGTCACCTTCCCGTCTCCGCAGGTCGAAAACCTTTGGCGCCCGGTTGGGGCGGGGTGGCAGCATGGTCCGCCGTGTCCGAGGAAGACGAATCCGCCCCCGCCGTGCCGCCCTTGCCGCCGGCGCCGTGCGCCTCCTCCCCGCACGGGAGGTGCCACGGTTCGGTGAGCGTGGGGACCAACGCCGTCAGGGCCCGGTCGAACATGGCGTAGAACTCGTCGGCGTCGGGGCCGCACGCCGTGGAGACCTGGGTGACCGCCGTCTTCATCACGCACCCGAAGACCGACGTCAGCAGCCGCGGGCGCAGGTCGGTGGCCGGGTCGGTGCCGCAGCGCTCGGCGACGACGGCCTCCAGGTGCGCCATGTGCCGGTTCCCGGAGTCGAACCGGGCCGCCAGCAGCCGGGGNGCGCCGCCAGCCGCAGGTGCCCGGTCATCATGGCCGGGCCCAGTTCGGTGCGGGTGTCCTCGACCGCCCTCGCCATGGCGGTCAGCGGGTGCTCGTTCAGCGGGCGTTCGCCCACCTTGCGGAGGAAGACCTCTTCGATGTCCTCATAGACCGATAGGACGATGTCGTACTTCGACGGGAAGTAGCGGAACAGCGTCCGCTGGGAGACGTCGGCCCCGGCGGCGATCTCCTCGGTGGTCGTCGCCTCGAACCCGCGCTCGGCGAACAGGTCGAGCGCGGCCGCCACCAGGGCCTCGCGGGTCCGGGCCTTCTTGCGCTCGCGCAGGCCGGCCGGGCGGCCCGGCGCGCCAGCTCCGGCGGTGATTCCCGTCACGTACTCCTCCGGTCCGGAGGCCGCCCTGCCCGGGGTCGGGCGCGGGGGCGGTCTCTCACCTCCGCTTTCGCGGCTCGGTCGGACCGAGGATACCGCCGGACGCAAAATTCGTCAGTGATTGTCATCTGTCAGCGACTGCCAATAGTGTTGCCGGGTCGCGACGGATGCGAGTGAGCCGCGGGAGGGCCCGCGGAGGAACGGGGGACCCATGACGGGGACGGCACCGCCGGAGGCGCCGCCGGAATCGCCGCCGGAGCAGCGGCGCGGCCTGCGCGGCAGCCCATGGGGCGTGCTGGTGGCCATCGCCTTCGGCGTGATGATGGTGGCCCTGGACGGCACCATCGTGGCCGTGGCCAACCCGGCGATCGGCGCCGACCTGGGCGCCTCGCTCGCCGAACTGCAGTGGGTCACCCACGGCTACCTGCTCGGGCTGGCGGTCTTCCTGATCACCGCGGGCAAGCTCGGCGACCGCTACGGCCACCGCCGCGTCTTCCTCATCGGGGTGGTGGGCTTCACGCTGACCTCGGTGGCGATCGCGCTGTCCTCGGCGGTGGTCCCGCTGGTGGCCTTCCGCATCCTGCAGGGGGTGTTCGGCGCGACCATCGCCCCTGCCGCGATGGGGCTGCTGCGCTCCAGCTTCCCGCCGGAGAAGCTGGGAAGGGCCTTCGGGGTGTTCGGCAGCCTCCTGGGCGGCGCGACCGCCGCCGGCCCCATCGTCGGCGGCATCCTGGTCTCGGCGTTCAGCTGGCACGCCGCCTTCCTCATCAACATCCCGGTGGGACTGGCCGCCCTGGGCCTGGGCCTGTGGCTGCTGGGGCCCAACCGGCCCACCGACACCTCCTCGCGCATGGACCTGGCCGGCATCGCCCTGCTGAGCGTGTCCATCTTCGCCCTGGTCTGGGCATTGGTGGAGGCCCCCGTCAAGGGGTGGGCCCACACCGAGACACTGGTCGTGCTCGGGGTCTCCCTGGTCTTCGGCGCGGCCTTCGTGCTGTGGGAGGGCCGCACCGAGGCGCCGCTGCTGCCCCTGAGCATCTTCCGCTCCGCGCCCATCTCCATCGGCGTGGTGCTGATGGTGCTCATGGCCCTGGGGCTGATGGGGTCGCTGTTCTTCATCACCTTCTACCTGCAGGGCGTCCTCGGGCTCTCGCCGCTGCAGGCGGGGCTGCAGCTGCTGCCGCTGACCGCGATGATGGCGGTCTGCGCCACCCCGGCCGGGCGCCTCATCGACACCGTCGGCACCCGCATCCCCACCGTCGGCGGGCTGGTCAGCGCCTCCGTCGCGCTGTTCATGCTCTCCCGGCTCACCCCCGACAGCGGCGTGGTCTACACCTCGGTGGGCTTCGTGCTGCTGGGTGTGGGGCTGAGCCTGGTGATGACCGGCGCCACCGCCGCGATCCTCACCAGCGCGCCGGTCTCCCTGGCGGGGGTGGCCTCGGGTATGCAGCAGGCCGCCATGCAGCTCGGCGGATCGCTGGGCACGGCGGTTCTCGGCGCGCTGCTGTCGGTGCGCGTGGCCGCCACCCTGCCCCGGCACTTCGCCGACGCAGGCCAGGAGCTGCCGGGCGGTTCCGCGCTCGTCGAACTGCAGAGCGCGGTCGCCCAGGGAAGCGCGGTGGTACCGGAGGGGGCCACCGAGGCGGCGGCCGAGGCCGTCACCCGCGCGAGCCACCTGGCGTTCATGGACGGCATGTTCCTCGCGTTCAGTGTCGCGGCGGCGGTCATGGCCGGGGCGGCTGTGCTGTCGCTGTTCATGAAGCCCGCCGCGAAGGAGGAGGGCGCGGAGCCTGGCTCGGCCGAGCCCGCCGTCCACCTGTGAGGAGCGCCGGTCCTGCCGGTCCTGCCGGGCCGGCCGGCGGATGGGGACGGGGGCGGCCCTACGTGCCGCCCCCGGCGCCGCCGCTCTTCCCGCGGCCCTTTCCGTCCTCCCGGCCGCGGCGCTCCAGCTCCGCCTTGTGCCGGGCGGCCGGGTCCCAGCCGCCGAGCACCGCCTTGCGCTGCACCAGTACCGCCGCGCCGAACAGCACCGCGGCCACCAGCAGCGCCAGGACGACCCCGGCGGCGTCGCCGGCGCGGAAGCCGTACCCGACCGCGATGCCGAACCAGCCGAAGTCGGCGTCCCCGAAGGTCGTGTTGGCCTCCCCGAACGCGCCCAGCACCCCCAGCAGCAGCGCCGGGAGCACGGTGATGACCACCCCGTTGGCGAAGGCCCCGCACACCGCGCCCCGCCGNCCCCGGCGGCGCCGCCGGTGAAGAAGTGCGGCACCAGGCCGGGCAGGATCAGCGCCAGGCCGAACGCCGGGGCGACGGCCCAGGCCATCACGGCCAGTGTGGCCAGCCCTCCCGCGAAGCTGGACAGGAACCCCACCAGGACCGCGTTCTGGGCGAAGGGGAACACGATCGGGGCGTCCAGGGCCGGCACCGCGCCGGGCACGATGCGCTCGGCGATCCCCTGGAAGGCCGGGACCAGCTCGCCCAGGATGGTGCGCACGCCGTAGAGGATCACCGCCACGCCGATGCCGAACTGCAGGCCCTGCATCACCGCCGCCATCACGAAGTGCCCGACGGTGGGCTCCACGCCCTCGGCCGGCGGGAACATCTCCAGCGCCGCGGCGGTGCCCTGCCGGGCCCAGTACAGCAGGGCCACCGCCACGTAGACGAGGACCATGGACAGCGCGGTGGCCACCATCGAGTCGCGCAGGAAGCGCAGCCCCTCGGGCAGCTTCATGTCCTCGGTGCTGCGGCTGCCGCGGCCCACCAGCTGGCCGGTGGCGCCCGCGGCGACATAGCCCAGGGTGCCGAAGTGGCCGATGGCGATCCTGCCGTCGCCGCCCACCGCGCGCGTCCACGGCTGGGCCAGCGCGGGCAGCGCCACCATCACCACCGCCAGCAGCACCGAGCCCAGCAGCACCGAGCCCGCCGAGGGGAGGCCGGTGGCGGCCAGCACCATGGTCAGCAGCGTGGCCATGAACAGGGTGTGGTGGCCGGTCAGGAAGACGTACCGCAGCGGGGTGAAGCGGGCCAGGACCAGGCTCAGCGCGAACCCGGCGATCATGGTCCAGGCCACCTGGGCGCCGAACTCCTCCTGGGCGATGGCCACGATCGCCTCGTTGGTCGGCACCACGCCCTGGGCGCCGGTGGCACCCTGGATCATCGTGCCCAAGGGGTCCAGGGCGGCGGTGACCAGGCCCGCCCCGGCGCCGATGAGCAGGAAGCCCAGCACGGCCTTGAGGCCGCCGCCGACCACCTGCCCGGTCGACCGGCGCAGCGCGATCAGCCCGACCGCGGTGATCAGGCCGACCATGTAGGCCGGAACGCTGAGGATCTCGTTGACGACGAACCGGGCGATCGCGAGGATCGCGTCCATGGGGGGGCTCCCGCCTGTCCGTTCGGGTGCTCGGTCGGTCTCCTGCATGCCGGTGGCGGCCTTACGGTGCCGGTCTCCGGGGCCGGTGCCCCGGAGCACCGGGCGCGCCATCGGGTTCTTCGCCTGCTCCGCGGGGCGCCCCTGTGCCCTGCCGCCGCCGCAGGGGAGCGGGCGGACGGGGGTGAGGGCTTCACCGCGCCGGGCCGCTCGACGGGGCGGCCGCGCGGCTCCCGTTGCGCGACAGAGGAGGGACAGGGGCGGTGCGCCGCCGCGGCGGGGGCTCCGCCCCGGCGCTCAGCCGACGGCCTCGGCGATGGCGCGGCGGATCTCCTCGGCGTCCACGAAGTTGGTGATCACCGTGACCGGGACGCCCACATCGCCGAGCTCGTCGGCGAGCTCGCCGGAGGTGAGCACCAGGTCGGCGGTGGCGGCCGCGCCCCGGGCGGTGCCGATGTCGGCGACCTCCACCTCGGCGTCCAGCCCCAGGTCCTGAGCGGCCTTCTCTGCATTGGCCTTGAGCAGCACACTGGTGCCGATGCCCATGCCGCACACGGCGAGGATCTTCACGTGCGTCCTTTCGACGAGGCCCCGGCCGTCGTGCCGGGGAAGGAGGGGAGGGGGCGGAGCCCTGCGGAGCAGGAGCGGGTACGGGGAGCCGGCGGCGGCCGTTCCGGATCCGCGCACCCGAGCCCGGATCGCCGTCGGGGCGCGTTCCGCTCCGGGGAGGAGGCAGGGTGGGGCCCAGCCACCGCCGGGCCTGCGGGATGCGGTGCCCGTGGGGCCGGTCCGGGTCCGGCGGGCGTTCCCCGTTCCCCGCCGACGACGCGGGCCGGCGACCGGCGGCGGGGCGGAGGACCCGGCCCGCGGGGGAGGCGTCCGCCTGCTCCTGGCGGGGGAGCGGCCACCTATTCGCCCCCCTCGTACTCGGTGATCGCCTCGTGGACGGCGCTCGGCTCGCGGATCCTCATCAGCGCGCGCAGCCGCTCGGTGTCGCCCAGCATCCGCGCGAGGCGGGAGAGCGCGCCCGAGTGGCCGTCGTGGTCGACCGCGGCCAGCCCGATGACCAGCTCCACGGGGTCGTTCTGCGGGTGGCCGAAGGGCACCGGGCGGGCGAGGTGGGCCCAGGACATGCCGGTGCGCAGCACCGCCTCGCCGGGACGGGCGTGCGCCAGGGCCAGGCCCGGAGCGATGACGATGTAGGGGCCGTACTCCTCGACCGCCGCCTGCATCTGCTCGGTGTAGTCCGCGGTCACCGCGCCTCCGGCCACGAGGAGCTCGCCGGCGGCCCGGATCGCCGCGCGCCAGTCCTCGGCCGCGATCCCGGTCACGATCGCCTCGACGGGCAGCAGGGTGGACAGGGACGTGTCGGCCATGGGCCCTCCCGGCGGCGGGACGCGAGAGCGGATCGGGTCCGCGGTGCGGACCGTGTCCTACGTTACGGCGCTACCGGAGGAATGTAACGCATCACCCGGTGGGGTGTCCTGTCCCGAAGCTAGTCTTCTGCGTCGTGTGACCGGTTGATCCGGGACGCGGTGCGGTCCCGGTGGGACAGGCCGTCGCTGGTGGTCCGGGTCGCGGCGCGGAGCAGGCGGCGGGCGTCGTCGGCGGCGGCGCGCACCCGGTCGGGCGCGGCGCGGCCGGTGCGTGCCTCCTCCTCGCCGCCCTCGGGCGGCATCCCGATGTCGTCGGGCAGCCCGGCCCGGCCCACGATGCGCATCTGCACCGTCTCCTGGGAGACCGAGGGCCGGATGTCGCCGCTGGGCGTGGTCCAGTGCTTGAGCCGGTGGTGCAGCCACTCCGGGCCCTGGTAGCCCTCGCCGCGCGGCCAGGGGGCGCCGTCGGGGCGGTGGCTGAGCGCGTGCAGCAGGTCGGCCACCGACCAGCCGGCGGAGAAGAAGCGCGCCGCCTGGCGGCGCAGGTCGGCGAAGTCCACCCCGCGCAGCGAGCCGTCGCGGCGGCGGATCAGCTCGCAGGCCCGGTGCACGTCCCGCGGGGTGTGCATGGGCAGGGTGAGCGGGTCGGGGCCGGTGGAGGGGGCCAGCAGATCGTCGTCGACGGTGACGACCACCTCGCCCTCGCGCCGGTTCTCCCAGATGCCGATGCGCTCGCGCGGCCAGCCCTGGGACTCGGCGAGCGCCGCCGCGAGCCGCTTCAGGTCGAAGCCGTCCTGCGAGACGATCCGGAACTCGGCCATGTCCCCCTCCGGGTGCGGGTGCCGGCCCGGTGCCGGCGTCCGTGCCGCCCGTCCAGGGTACGGGGCGCCGGGCCGGGCGCGAGCGGGGCCGCCGCGCCCGCGCGTTAGGGTGGCCCCAGGCGAGGGCCGGGCGACGTCCGGCCGACCACGACGACCGCTCACGAGGTGGACCGTGCCCCAGACCGCCAGTGCCGCCGAGCAGGCCCCGACCAACCGGGCCCTGCGCGAGTTCCTGCACGGGCTGCCCGGCGTGGACGAGGTCGGCGCCCGCGAGCGGGCCGCCGGCCTGGCCACCCGCTCCGTCAAGACCACCGCCAAGGCCGCCGCCCTCGACCTGGCCGTGCGCATGGTCGACCTGACCACCCTGGAGGGCGCCGACACCCCCGGCAAGGTGCGCGCGCTGGCCGCCAAGGCGCGCCGCCCCGACCCCGACGACCCCTCCGCCCCGTCGGCGGCCGCCGTGTGCGTCTACTCCGACCTGGTGGGCGTCGCCGTCGAGGCGCTGCGCGGCAGCGGGGTGGGGGTGGCCTCGGTCGCCACCGCCTTCCCCTCCGGCCGCGCCCCGCTGGAGGCCAAGCTGGCCGACACCCGGCGGGCGGTGGCCGACGGCGCCACCGAGATCGACATGGTCATCGACCGCGGCGCCTTCCTCTCCGGCGACTACCGCAAGGTCCACGAGGAGATCACCGCGGTCAAGCAGGCCTGCGGCGGCGCCCACCTCAAGGTGATCCTGGAGACGGGCGAACTCGCCACCCTGGACAACGTGCGGCGCGCCTCCTGGCTGGCGATGGGGGCCGGCGCCGACTTCATCAAGACCTCCACCGGCAAGGTGGCCCCCGCCGCCACGCCCCCGGTGGTGCTGGTGATGCTGGAGGCGGTGCGCGGCCACCGGGCGGCCACCGGCAGGACGGTGGGCGTCAAACCGGCCGGCGGCATCCGCACCGCCAAGGACGCGGTGCGCAACCTGGTGATGGTGCAGGAGGTGGCCGGGCCGCGCTGGCTCGACCCGGCTCTGTTCCGGATCGGCGCCTCCAGCCTCCTCAACGACCTGCTGATGCAGCGCTCCAAGCTGCGCACCGGCGCCTACGCCGGGCCCGACTACTTCACCATCGACTGACGGGGCACCGATGAGCGGGACGAGCGGTACGGACACGGACGGCGGCCGCGCCGGGGACGGCGCGGCGGAGCCGGCCCAGGACCAGAACAGGGCCAGGGCCGAGAGGAAGGGTTCGCGGTTGGACGGACAGCCCCTGGAGTACGCGCCCGCCCCCGAGTCGCGCTCGGTGGTGCGGCTGCGCGAGGCCTACGACCCGTTCATCGACGGGGAGTTCGTGCCGGCCGAGACCGGTGAGCACCTCACCACCGCCAACCCCGCCGACGAGGAGCCGCTGGCGCAGGTGGCCCTGTGCGGGGAGGCCGACGTGGACCGGGCGGTGGCGGCCGCCCGCCGCGCCTTCGACGCCGTGTGGCGGGAGCTGCCCGGGGCCGAGCGCGGCAAGTACCTCTTCCGCATCGCCCGCATCCTCCAGGAGCGCTCCCGCGAGATCGCGGTGCTGGAGACCCTGGACAACGGCAAGCCGATCAAGGAGACGCGCGACTTCGACGTGCCCACGGCCGCCGCGCACTTCTTCTACCACGCCGGGTGGGCCGACAAGCTCGCCTTCGCCGGCATGGGCCCCGACCCGCGGCCGGTGGGCGTGTGCGCCCAGGTGGTGCCGTGGAACTTCCCGCTGCTCATGCTCGCCTGGAAGATCGCCCCCGCGCTCGCGGCCGGCAACACCGTCGTGCTCAAGCCGGCCGAGACCACCCCGCTGAGCGCGCTGCTGTTCGCCGAGGTCTGCCAGGAGGCCGGCCTGCCGCCCGGGGTGGTCAACATCGTCACCGGCGACGGCGGGACCGGTCGGACGCTGGTGGAGCACCCCGGGGCCGACAAGGTCGCCTTCACCGGCTCCACCGAGGTGGGCCGGGGCATCGCCCGGGCGCTGGCCGGGAGCGGCAAGCGGCTCACCCTGGAGCTGGGCGGCAAGGGCGCCAACATCGTCTACGACGACGCCGCCCTGGACCAGGCCGTGGAGGGCGTGGTCAACGGGGTCTTCTTCAACCAGGGCCACGTGTGCTGCGCCGGGTCGCGGCTGCTGGTGCAGGAGTCGGTCGCCGAGGAGTTCCTGGAGCGGCTGCGGGCCCGCATGGCGCTGCTGCGCCTGGGCGACCCGCTGGACAAGAACACCGACATCGGCGCGGTCAACTCCGCGGCGCAGCTGGAGCGGATCCGGGACCTGGCCGAGACCGGCCGGGCCGAGGGCGCCCACGCCTGGTCGCCGCCGTGCCCGCTGCCCGAGCGCGGCCACTGGTTCCCGCCCACGGTCTTCACCGGCGTCACCCAGGCCCACCGGGTCGCCCGCGAGGAGGTCTTCGGGCCGGTGCTGAGCGTGCTGACCTTCCGCACGCCGGAGGAGGCGGTGGCCAAGGCCAACAACACCCCCTACGGGCTCTCCGCCGGGGTGTGGACCGAGAAGGGGTCGCGGATGCTGTGGACCGCCGAGCGGCTGCGCGCCGGGGTGGTCTGGTCCAACACCTTCAACAAGTTCGACCCGGCCAGCCCGTTCGGCGGGTACAAGGAGTCCGGCTACGGCCGGGAGGGCGGGCGCCACGGACTGGAGGCCTACCTTGCCTGAGGAGCGGTACGACGGGGCGTGGCCGCGCGTCGCCGTGCGCAAGACCCACAAGCTGTACATCGGCGGGGCGTTCCCGCGATCGGAGTCGGGGAGGTCCTACCCCGTGGCGTCGGCGGACGGAGAGCACCTGGCCAACGCGGGCATGGCCTCGCGCAAGGACGCCCGGGACGCGGTGGCCGCGGCCCGCAAGGCCTTCCCGGGGTGGGCGGGGCGCACCGCCTACAACCGGGGGCAGGTCCTCTACCGGGTCGCGGAGATGATGGAGGGCCGCCGGGCCCAGTTCGCCGCCGAACTGGCGGCGGCCACCGGGGCGGAGCGCGCCGAGGCCGAGCAGGAGGTGTCGGCCGCGATCGACCGGTGGGTCTACTACGCCGGGTGGACCGACAAGGCCGCCCAGGTGCTCGGCGGGACCAACCCGGTGTCGGGGCCGTTCGACAACCGTTCGGCGCCCGAGCCGACCGGGGTGGTGGCGGTGCTCGCCCCGCAGGACGCGCCGCTGCTGGGGCTGGTGTCGGTGCTGGCGCCGGTGGTCGCCATGGGGAACACGGCGGTGCTGGCGGCATCGGAGAGCGCTCCGCTGCCGGCGGTGGCGCTGGCCGAGGTGCTCGCCACCTCGGACCTGCCCGGCGGGGTGGCCAACGTGCTCACCGGCCGCACCGCCGAGCTCGCCCCGCCGCTGGCCGCGCACGCCGACGTCAACGCCCTCGACCTGGCCGGGGCGGGGGAGCTCGCCGCCGACCTGGAGGAGGCCGCGGCGCAGACCCTCAAGCGGGTGCTGCGGCCGGACCCGGCCGTCGTGTGGTCGGCCGACCCGGGTCTGAGCCGGATCCGGCCGTTCCTGGAGACCAAGACCGTGTGGCACCCGGTCGGCATCTGAGCCGACTGGGCCATCCGAGTCATCCGAGCCCGCCGCGGGCGGCCCCGCGCGTGCAGGGCCGCCGACGTCGAGCAGACCGGGAGGGGACGCGATGGACGGCGTTCCGGCCGGGCCGCCGGTGTCCGTGGAGCTGCTGCGGCTCGACGGGCCGGGGCCCGGGGAGGGCGAGGGCGCGCACGGAGCGCGGGAGCCGCAGGACGCGCGTGCCGCCCGGGCCCGCGCCGACGCCCTGGGGCTGCGCCTGGCCCCGGGCCAGGGCAGGTTCGTCGACCCGCCGGTGGCCACCCTGCCCAAGGCCGACGCCGACCCCGGACAGGTGCCGTTCGCGGTGCTGGTCGACGGGGAGACGGCGGGGTTCGGCATCCTCGACCGGTCGGTGCCCGCGGGGACGGGCATCGTCCCCGGCGACGGGGCGAGCATCACCTCTGCGCCGGAGCGGGCGCTGATGCTGCGCTCGTTCCTCATCGCGGTCCGGTGGCAGGGCGAGGGCGTGGGGCGCCGGTCCTGCCGACTGCTGCCCCGGGCGGCCCGCGAGGTCGCCCCGGAGGCCGATGAGCTGCTGCTGACGGTGAACACGGCCAACCCCGCGGCCTACAGGGCGTACACGGCGGGCGGCTTCACCGACACGGGCCGCGTCTACCTGGGCGGAGACGCGGGACCGCAGCACGTGCTGTCGATGCCGCTGGCCTGAGGGAGCCACCGCACTGAGTCGCACAGCGCCGCACAGCGCCGCACAATGCGGCACAGCGCCGCGGAGCGGTCGCACCCCGCCGAGCGGCGCCGACGGTTCTCTCCGGCCCACTGCGCGGGGGCGCGAGGGTCCGCCGCAAGGAGGGGCGCTCGTCGCCGCGTCAAGGGAGGAACGGCCGCACCGCTCGCATGATCGGCGTCCGTTCCAGGGCGGATGTCAGAGCGGTCCCTCCCGGCCGGCAGGCGCCATGCGGACGCGAGGACCCGGGGCGCGCTCCTCCGGCGCCCCCGCCCGGGAACGGGCGCCGCGACACACGGTGGCGCCATGCGCGGGCACCGTTGCCAACGGAGGCCGTGGGGGGAAGGATGCTGCAAGCGGCACCCGCGTGCCCGCCCGTCCGCCCGGACGGCCGCCAGGACCCGGACCACCGTGAGGAGTACGCGACCCGTGAGCACCGATCCGATCGCCAGAGCACGTGAGGCCGCGGACGACCTGCGCGAGCGCACCGGCACCGATTCCTTCCGTGCCGCCGTCGTGCTGGGCTCGGGCTGGGGGGAGGCCGTCGACGCGCTGGGGGAGACCGCGGCCGAGCTTCCCGTCACCAAGCTGCCGGGCTTCCCGCCGCCCGCGGTGACCGGGCACGCGGGCACGGTGCGCTCGGTGCGGTGCGGAGGAGGCGAGGTGCTCGCCTTCCTGGGGCGCACCCACCTGTACGAGGGGCACGGCACCGACGCGGTCGCGCACGCGGTGCGCACGGCGGTACAGGCGGGGGCGCGGACGGTGGTGCTCACCAACGCGGCCGGGGGGCTGCGCTCCGACGTGGCGGTGGGCAGTCCGGTGCTGATCTCCGACCACATCAACCTCACGGCCCGCTCGCCCCTGTCCGGCGCGGAGTTCGTCGACCTGACCACCCTGTACGACCCGCGCCTGCGCGCGCTGGCCCATGAGGTCGAGCCGTCGCTGCCGGAGGGGGTCTACGCGGCCATGCCCGGGCCGCACTTCGAGACCCCGGCCGAGATCCGCATGCTGCGCGCACTCGGGGCGGACCTGGTGGGCATGTCCACCGCCCTGGAGGCGATCGCCGCCCGCGCGCTGGGGGCGTCGGTGCTCGGGATCTCGCTGGTCACGAACATCGCCGCGGGCCTGTCGGACCAGCCGTTGGACCACAAGGAGGTCCTGGACACCGGCCGAGAGGCCGCGGCGGGCCTCGGCGACCTGCTGGCCGGGGTCCTGGCCAAGCTGTAGCCTCCCAAGCTGTAGCCGGACGGGCTCGGGCCGGAGGTACTCGGGCCGGAGGTACTCGGGCCGGACGGAGGGACGGCGCGGCGAGGCCATGCCGCCTTCGGCGCCTGTCGGCGCGCTTTCCCGGAGCCTGAGTGCCGGGCGCGGGGCCTTCGTGCTCCGAGAAGCTTGGGCGGCGGCGAGGAAGGTCGTCGGTCCGCGCGGTAGCGCTGCCGGGAACCAGGCGCGGGGACGGTTCAGGCGATTCGGCGGTGACGGAAGAGCGAGTGCCCCGCTCCGGGCCTCTCGCCGGGCGACGGGCCACCGGAGTGCCAGGCGGAGAGCGGCGACGAGAAGGCAGGCCGGTTTCCCGGTGTTGCCGGTCGGCCGCCGGGTGTCGATGGTCCGGGGCGATGGCGGCGACGGCGCAGCAGGTACCCCGCTCACGCATACCGGCCGGGCGGCGGGCCGTCAGGGTGCCAGGGGAAGACCGGCGACGANGTCCGGGAGAGATGGCAACGACGGCACGGCTGGTACCCTGCTCCGGCCTGCTCGCCGGGCGGCGGCGCTCTTCGGTGTCAGGGGGAGAGCGGCGACGGCGCAGCAGGTACCCCGCTCACGCATACCGGCCGGGCGGTAGGTCGTCGGAATGCCAGGGGAAGAGCGGCGACGACGAAGCGTGGCGGTTCCCCGGTGTTGCCGGTCGGCCGCCGAGCCTCCCGCGGCCCGGGCAGGTGCGCGGTGGAGCCCGGTCGCCGCCCGGGCGCGCCCGCGGCGCACCCGCCCGGCCGCGCCGGGCACCCCTCGATCACGGACACCCTTCTGAACTGGGGGAATACGCATCGTCACAGGGGCGGGGAGGGTGGGAGCGCGCTGATCGACGCCCCGAGGCGGCTTCCGGGTGCGATGTCGGCAAGACCAGAACGGGGTTCGGTGCCACGGTGCCCGTTATGTCCCTGTTCGTTCGCGGGTTGGGGGGCGGGGTGGCGGAGGAGGGGTGGTGCGCCCGCCCGTGCCGGGCCTGGTGCCGGTGTCGCCCCCTTTCTGACTACGCGGAGTGACGAAGGGTGTCGCAATCGGGTCCGGTGTGTCGGTAGAGGGGGTGCCGGGTACCGAATCCGGTTCTGGTCTGGTCGCCGCCGCACGCCTGCCCGGCCCTCGGGGGCGCTTCGGGGGCGCGAGGCCCGCACCCTCCCCTGATCCGGACAAACGGGACGCCCGGCGGGCCGTGTCCGTTGGCTACCGGCCCCGGAAGGGTCCGTTCGCCATCGTGAGTGGTGATATCGCCACGCAATTGCACATTGCGTGGCGATATCACCACTCACGATGGCCGACTGCTGCCTGGTGTGCCCGGAACGCCCGGAATGCGAAGAGGAGGGAAGTCTTCAGCGTGGCAGGCCACCCGGCCAGCCCGGACACCGGACCCGCCGCCCGGCCGGGGCCCGGAGCGGGGCACCGGCCGTCCCGTCGTCGCCGCTGTTCCCGGACCGCGAGGGGCCCGGTGGCCGACAAGCAGCACCGGGGGAACCGCTCCTCCTCGCCGCCTTCCACCCTGCGCCCTGACGACCTGATACCCGGCCGCGAAGAGCGAGCGGGGCAACCGCCCCTCTTCGTTGCCGCTCTCCGCCTGGCACTCCGGTGGCCCGTCGCCCGGCGAACGGCCCGGAGCGGGGCACCCGCTGCACCCGCTGCACCCGCTGCACCCGCTCTTCCAGCGCGGACGTCTCATCAGACGGGAGAGGGGTCCTGTCCGTGGTTCCGGTCGGGCGTCGGGCGGGGGAGCGGAACCCGGGTCCCGTGAAGGGGTGCCGAGTAGGCTGTCGAACGCCCGGGCGACCGGGGCGCACCCCTCGCGAGGAAGGCTTTCGCATGGCGGAGACACTTGTTGACCTGCGCGAACGTGCCCGTGTGTGGCTGCGTCACGATCCGGACCCCGACACGCGCGCCGAGCTGGAGGCGCTGCTGGACTCCGGGGACGACGCCGCCCTCGCCGACCGGTTCGGGGCCCGGCTGGAGTTCGGGACCGCCGGGCTGCGCGGTGAGCTCGGGGCCGGACCCAACCGGATGAACACCGCGGTGGCCATGCGGGCGGCCGCCGGGGTGGCCGCGTGGGCCGGCCGGTCCGGACCCGGCGCCCTCGTCCCCGTCGGCTACGACGCCCGCCACCGCTCCGCCGACTTCGCCCGCGCCACCGCCGAGGTGCTCGCCGGGGCCGGGTGCCGCCCCGTCCTGCTGCCCGGCCCGCTGCCCNGGGCCCCCCCCAGCCACAACCCGGCCCGGGACAGCGGCTACAAGGTCTACCAGGGCACCGCCGGGGGCGCCGCCCCCGACGAGGCGGGGGCGCAGATCAACGCGCCGTCGGACGCCGAGATCTCCGACGCCATCGACCGGGCCCCTTACGCCGACGAGCTGCCCCGCGGGACCGGCATCGCCTCCGCCCCCGAGGGCCTCGTCTCCGACTATGCCGCGGCCCTGGCCGAGCTGCCCATCGGCGGCGCCCGCGACGTGCGCGTGTGCCACACGCCGCTGCACGGCGTCGGGGGAGCGGTGCTGCGCGCGGCCTTCGCCGAGGCCGGCTTCCCCGCCCCTTACCCCGTCGCCGAGCAGGACGAGCCCGACCCGGACTTCCCCACCGCGCCTTTCCCCAACCCCGAGGAACCGGGGGTGATGGACCCGGCCATGGCCGAGGGGGAGCGCGTCGGCGCCGACATCGTCATCGCCAACGATCCCGACGCCGACCGGCTGGCCGTGGGCGTGCCCGGGCCGGGCGGACGGGTCCTCACCGGTGACGAGGTCGGCGGCCTGCTCGCCGAGCACGTGCTCCGCCTGACCTCGGGCGCCGACCGGGTGGTGGCCACCACCGTCGTCTCGGCCGGCCTGCTGCCCAAGATCGCCGCCGCGCACGGCGTGCGCTGCGCCGAGACGCTCACCGGCTTCAAATGGCTGGTGCGGGCGGGCGGCCCCGGCGAGCGGAACGTGTTCAGCTACGAGGAGGCCCTGGGCTACTGCATCGGCGGCGACACCGGCCGCCCCGTCCTGGACAAGGACGGCATCGGCGCCGCGCTGGTCCTGGCCGGGGTGGCGGCCGAGGCCCGGCGCAACGGGCGGACGCTGCTGGAACTGCTGGACGACCAGGCGCGGGCCTACGGCCTGCACCGCACGGCCCAGGTGTCGCTGCGCACCGACGACGCCGACCGGATCGCCGGGGCCATGGCGCGGCTGCGCGCGCACACCCCGCGGGCATTCGGAACGCTGGAGGTCGAGGGGGCGGAGGACCTCTCCCTGGGGGAGGGAGGACTGCCGCCGACGGACGCCCTGCGCTTCCGTCTGGGCGGCGGCGCGCGCGGGCGGGTGACGCTGCGCCCCTCGGGGACCGAGCCCAAGCTCAAGGCCTACCTGGAGGTCGTGCTCCCGGTGGTGGGCGGCATCGCCGACGTCCGGCGGGAGGCCGATGGCCGCCTGGAGGAGCTGAAGGAGGCCGTCACCCGGGTGATGTGACGGCGGGCCTGCGGCGGAGGGCGCCGCGCGTCCCCCGGGAGCGGGCCGGAGGGGCGCGTGCGGCCCTCGGGGAGGGGAGGCGGTCCCGCCCCGGTCAGTCGAGCGGGTGCACGACGGGGCGGTGCACCACCTCGTCGATCACGGTGAGGGTCTGGGTGGCGGTCACCCCCGGCAGCGACTGCAGCCGGGTCAGGATCAGGTCCCGCAGCTGGTCGGTGTCGGCCACCCGTACCAGGAGCACGATGTCGGCCGAGCCCACCACGTACCAGCAGTACTCCACCTCGGGGTAGGAGGAGAGCACCTCCCGGTTGGCCCGCCAGTCCGGCTGGCTGCCGGAGATCAGGACCAGGGCGGTCACCCCCAGCCCCATCCGGGCGTGGTCGGCGATCACCGAGTAGCCGCGGATGACCCCGTCGTCGGTCAGGCGCTTGATGCGGTTGTAGGCGGTCGCGCGGGACACGTTGGCCAGCGCCGCGATCTCGGTGATGCCGGTGCGGGCGTCCTCGGCCAGGGCCGAGATGATCACCTCGTCGGTGGCGTCGGGCAGGCGCGCCGAGCGGCGCGGACGGGACCGCCCGCGCTCCTGGGCGCTGGGGTTTCGGGTGCGGTCGGAACCTCCGTCGGTGCTGGACGCGGGTGCGGCGTCGGCGGGGGCGTCTGGTCCGGGTCGGGTGTCCCCGTGGGCCATGCGGCGTCTCCATGGGTGCGGGTGCTCAGAAACGAAGTACCAGTTCTGAGACGGTTCAGTCCATTGTCGTCTTGCCCGCTGAGACGGCGCGGGGCGGGTCACGGCTCCCGTTTACGATGGGTCCGCGGCCGCCCCCGGAGCGTGTCCCCGCGCGCCCGGCCGCCAGAGAGGACGAAGCATGCCGGTCCCCGCCGAAGTGCGCCGACGCGTCCGCGGCTTCCTGCCCGCGGGCGAGGAGATCCGCTACATCTTCCCGGCCTCGTGGAACGAGACGGTCTTCTTCCTCTTCGTGGTCACCGATTCCGCGGTCACCGTGGTGTCCAACCGGTTCTGGAGCCGGACCCGGCCCAAGCGGATCTGGCACGTCTTCCCGCGCGGCGTGCGCATCGGCCCGGTGGAGACCAACCTGATCCCCGCCTTCGAGCTGGGCGGCCACACCTTCGAGGTGGAGGAGGAGTACGTCTCGGTGATCAACGCCTGCGACGCCGAGGCCGCCGAGGGCTCCCTGCCGGAGGACCCCTTCCCGGACCTGTGAGCGCCCCGCGGGCGGCGCGGTCCCGGCCGTCTCGCAGCGCCCCCGCCCCCGGACCCGTCACGCCGTCCGACATTAGACGATCACGGACATCAGTGCCGTATTTGTGCTCTGGTGTATCGACTTTGCGCCGATATCTAGCGCAACTGTCGATTCCCTGTCCAGAATCGTGGCGAGCGGCCCGATGTGTCACGGCCCGTCCCGGAACGACCCTCCCGGGGCGGCCGCGTCCGCGGCCGAGGAACGCCGAGACGGTGTCACGACGGTGACGAGGGAGCCGCCCCCATGACGATGCCGAGCCCCACGCCCGCACGGCCGGAGCCGCACCCGGACTTCGGCCCCGACTTCGCGCGGCGCTGCTACCTGCAGATGCTCACCGCGCGGCGCATCGACGAGGAGGCGATCGCCCTGCAGCGCCAGGGCGTCTTCCCCGCCTACGTCTCCCTGCGCGGCCAGGAGGCCGCCCAGGTCGCCGGGGCCGCGGCGCTCGACACCGAGCGCGACTTCGCCTTCCCCACCTACCGGGAGATGGGCGTGGCCCTGGCCATGGGCGTGGACATGGTCGGCTACATGGCCAGCCACCGGGCGCTGTGGCACGGCGGCCTGTACGACCCGGCGGCATCCCGCTTCGCCGCCCTCAACGCGGTCGTGGGCGGCCCGGTGCCGCACGCCGTGGGGTGGGCCGTCGGTGAGCGGCTGCGCGGCGGGTCCGGCTGCGCCGTGGCCTACTTCGGCGACGGCGCCAGCTCCGAGGGCGACGTGCACGAGGCGATGAACTTCGCCGCCGTCTACCGGGCCCCGGTGGTGTTCTTCTGCCAGAACAACCGCTGGGCGCTGTCGGTCCCCAACGAGCGCCAGGTGGCCGGGGGCTCGGTGGCCGCCCGCGGCCAGGGGTACGGGATGCCGGGCACCGCCGTCGACGGCAACGACGCGGCCGCCGTGCACCACGCCATGGCCCGGGCCCTGGAGCGCGCTCGCGCCGGGGAGGGGCCCAGCCTCATCGAGGCGCTCACCTACCGGGTCGAGCCGCATTCCACCTCCGACGACACCTCCCGCTACCGGGACGCCGAGGAGGAGCGCGCCTGGCGCGGCCGCGACCCGCTCACGCTGCTGCGCGCGCGCATGGAGGCCGACGGCAGCGGCGACGCCGCCTTCTTCGAGCGCGCCGAGCAGGAGGCCCGGGAGCGCGCCGAGGCGGTGCGCGACGGCGTGAGCACCGCCCCCGAACCCGACGGGGCCGACCTGTTCACCCACGTCTTCCGCGAGCCCACCGAGGAGCTCGCCCGGCAGCAGCGCGTCTGGCACGAGGAGGTCCGGCCGTGACCGGCACGATCACCGAGGCGGCCGGGGCGGCCGACGCGTCCGCCCCCCGGGTCCGCGAGATGTCGATGCAGCAGGCGGTCAACGCCGCGCTGCGCACCGTTCTGCGGGAGGACCCCCGCACCCTGGTCTTCGGCGAGGACGTCGGCGCCCTGGGCGGGGTCTTCCGGGTCACCGACGGGCTGCAGGAGGAGTTCGGCGCCGAGCGCGTCTTCGACACCCCGCTGGCCGAGTCGGCCATCATCGGCATGGCGGTCGGCCTGGCCATGAACGGGTGGCGCCCCATTCCCGAGCTGCAGTTCGACGGCTTCGCCTACCCGGCCGTGGACCAGATCGTCAACCAGCTGGCCCGGATGAACTACCGCAGCCGCGGCGCGGTCCCCATGCCGGTCACCCTGCGCCTGCCCAGCTTCGGCGGGATCCAGGCGCCCGAGCACCACGGGGAGAGCCTGGAGGCGCTCTTCGCGCACGTCCCCGGCCTGAAGGTGTGCGCCCCCTGTGACCCGCAGGACGCCTACCGGCTGCTGCTGCAGTCGGTGCGCTGCGACGACCCGGTCGTGTACATGGAGCCCAAGGCCCGCTACTGGGACCGGCGCCCGGTGGAGCTCGCGCACGACCCCGGCGACATGCCGGTGGGCCGCAGCCGCGTGCTCCGCCGCGGGCGGCACGCCACGCTGGTGGCGTGGGGGGCGATGGTGCACCGCTGCCTGCAGGCGGCCGAGTACGCCGCCGAGGACGGCGTGGAGCTGGAGGTGGTGGACCTGCGCTGGCTCAAGCCCATCGACGCCGAGGGCCTGGCCGCCTCGGCCGCGCGCACCCGCCGCGCGGTGGTGGTGCACGAGGCGCCGCTCACCGCGGGCCTGGGGGCGGAGGTCTCCGCGCTGGTCACCGAGCGCGCCTTCGGCGCGCTGGCCGCCCCGGTGGAGCGGGTCGCCGGGTTCGACGTGCCCTACCCCGCCGGGCCGCTGGAGCCGCAGTACCTGCCCACGATCGACCGCATCCTGTCCGCCGTGCAGAGGACCCTGGAGTACAAGCGCCCATGACCGACACCACCGAGCGCACCTTCGCCCTGCCCGACCTGGGCGAGGGCCTGGTCGAGGCCACCGTGCTGGAGTGGCTGGCCGCCCCCGGCGACCGGATCGGGCGCAACGCCCCCTTGGTGGAGCTGGAGACCACCAAGTCGGCGGTGGAGATCCCCTCCCCGTACGCCGGGACCGTCGTCCGGCTGCACGCCGAGGAGGGGGAGGTGGTGCAGGTCGGCTCCGCCCTGGTCACCTTCGCCGTGGAGGGGCCCGCCGGGGAGGCGGACGACGGCGCGGCCGGGCAGGCCGGCATCGTGGGCCGGGTCCCGCAGGACGGGGAGGCGCCGCGGCGGCGGGTGCGCCTGCGGCCGCCGGAGGAATGACCCGCCGGTCGTCCCGAAAAGGACGGAAAATACGTTCGGGGTCAATAATTCCCCGAAAACGGGCGGCCGTGCAGGGGCCGCGCAGTCGCGCACCGGGAGGAAACCGGTGCACCGCCGACGTGGGAACGGTGAGAAATGGACCAGGTCCTGTCCGGAGAGGTGCCCCTCCGGTACGCGGTCGAGGGGGACCCCGCCGCTCCGGGGGAGGCTCCCCCCGTCCTGCTGCTGCACGGGTACGGCTCGAACCACGAGCTGAACTGGCTGCGCACCGGCTGGCCCGCCGCCCTTGAAGGACGCGCCCTGATCGCCCCCGACCTGCGCGGCCACGGCGGCAGCGGCAAACCCGGCGACGACGGCGCCTACACGCCCGAGCGCATCGCCGGCGACATGGTGCGCCTGCTGGACGCGCTGGGCGCGGACCGGGTCGACGCCGTCGGGTACTCGATGGGCGCGCGCAACGCCTGGGAGCTGGCGCTGCGCCACCCCGGCCGGGTGCGCCGCCTGGTGCTGGCCGGGTTCGGCCCGCGCGACCCGTTCGCCGGAGCCGACCTGCACGCCCTTGACCGGGACTCCTCCCCCTTCGGGCGGATGCACCGCGTCGCGGGCACGGTGCCGGGCAACGACCTGGACGCGCTGGCGGCCTGCGCGCGCGGGCAGGCGTCGCGGCCGTTCACCCCCGAACCGGCGCCGGGCGTGCCGATGCTGTTCGCCGCGGGGGAGCGCGACGCGGTGGCCGCGGACGCCGAGGAGCTCGCGGCCAGCTGCGGCGCCGAGGTGGTGCGCGTCCCGGGGCGCGACCACGCCAACGCGGTGTCGGCGCGGGCGCTGAAGGAGGCGGTCCGCGGCTTCCTGGCGGTGGAGGCGCCCGCGGGCGGGCCGCGCTGAGTCCGTAGAGCTCTCCGCGGCGGCTCGCGAGCGGTCGCGGGGGGAGGGCGGGAGCCGGGGGCCGGTCGCAGGCCGGCTCCGCCCCGGCCCTCGTCGGTGCGTGCGGTGGTCTGACCGTCTCGGCCGGAGGCGGTGACCTCCGTGCAGGTCGGTTGGATGGCCCGCTGGCAGGGGCCCTACCGGAGAGCGATGTCCGTCGCGTGCCTTTCTTTCCTGTTTCGACCTGTTTCGGCGCATTATCGCCGGTGTTCGCGCCTTCCCTTTCTGTGACGGGAGGGTCATCGTCCGACGTTCTCCGCCGAATCCGACAACGCTCTCCTCTCGCCTTTGTAACAACCTTTCCGTGGCTAATGGTGGCAATTCCCCTAAACGGATATCGTCCGGCGGCATGACCCGGCCGTGCCGCGGCCCGGTGGCCGGCCCGTGAACCGGGCCGGCGCGGTGCTCGAAGGGGAGATGAACTGTGAGACGCACGATCGCTGCCAGGTGCGCCACCGCCGTGGCCGCCGGGGCCCTCGCGCTGGCCGTGACCGCCTGTGACGCCCCCGCCTCCCCCGGAGGCGAGGAAGACGGCGGGGACGGCGGCGGAGGCGGGACCCAGGCTTCGGACCTGCGGGTGGGCCTGGCCTACGACATCGGCGGCCGGGGCGACAAGTCCTTCAACGACTCCGCCTACCGCGGCCTGCAGCGCGTGGACGAGGAGTTGGGCGTCGCCGAGGTCAACGACCTGGAGCCGAGCCAGGACGAGCCGGACAGCGCCAAGGTCGACCGGCTGCGCCTGATGGCCGACCAGGACTTCGACGTCGTGATCGGGGTGGGCTTCGCCTACGCCGAGCCGATGCGCGAGGTCGCCCCGGACTACCCGGACGTGCACTTCGCCATCATCGACGAGGAGATCGACGACCTCGACAACGTCACCAGCCTCGTCTTCGCCGAGAACGAGGCCTCCTTCCTGGCCGGGGTGGCCGCCGCGCACACCACCGAGGAGGACCACGTCGGGTTCGTCGGCGGCGTGGAGACCCCGCTGATCCAGAAGTTCGAGGCCGGGTTCGCCGCCGGGGTCGAGCACGTCGACGACGGCATCGAAATCGAGCGCCAGTACCTGAGCCAGCCCCCGGACATGGGCGGCTTCCAGGACCCGGCGGCCGGCAAGTCGGCCGCCCGCAGCCAGTACGACGCCGGCGCCGACGTGATCTACCACGCCGCCGGAGCCTCGGGCAACGGCGTGCTGGAGGCCGCCACCGAGGAGGAGAAGTACTTCATCGGCGTCGACAGCGACCAGTACGAGAACGCCGGCGACGAGCAGAAGCCCTGGGTCGTGACCTCGGCGATGAAGAGCATCGACACCGCGGTCTTCGACTTCGTCTCCGCGGTCGCCGAGGGCGAGGTGGAGTCCGGGGTGCAGCGCTTCGACCTGTCCGACGGCGGTGTGGACTACTCCGACTCCAACGAGGAGCTGATCTCCCCCATCCGCGAGGAGATGGACGAGGCCAAGCAGCAGATCATCGACGGGGAGATCGAGGTGCCCACCTCCCCCTGACCCGACCCGCACGACCCGCGACCGGGCGGGGCGGGGGCCGTCCCCCGCGCCGCCCGCTCGACCCCACTGCGAGCACCGACGGGAGCGAGATGGGCAGGGCGCAGGCGGTCGGCGGGCAACCCCCGCCGGCGGTCGAGCTCCGGGGGATCACCAAGAGGTTCCCCGGGGTGGTGGCCAACCACGACATCGACATCACGGTGGCGGCCGGAACCGTGCACGCCATCGTGGGCGAGAACGGCGCCGGGAAGTCGACGCTGATGAAGACCCTCTACGGGCTGCACCGGCCCGACGAGGGGACCGTGCGGGTGCACGGCCGGCAGGTGGCACTGAACTCCCCGGCCGACGCCATCCGCAACGGCATCGGCATGGTGCACCAGCACTTCATGCTCGCCGACAACCTCACGGTGCTGGAGAACACCGTGCTGGGCGCCGAGTCCTCCCACGGCATCGGCGCGCGGGCGCGGCGGCGGGTGCGCGAGCTCTCCGGCCAGTACGGGCTGGGGGTGCGGCCCGACGCCCTCACCGAGGAGCTGGGGGTGGGCGACCGCCAGCGGCTGGAGATCCTCAAGGTGCTCTACCGCGGCGCGCGCATCGTCATCCTCGACGAGCCCACCGCGGTGCTGGTGCCCCAGGAGGTCGACGAGCTCTTCGAGAACCTGCGCGAGCTCAAGCGCGAGGGGCTCACCGTCATCTTCATCTCGCACAAGCTGGACGAGGTGCTGCGGGTGGCGGACACGGTCACCGTCATCCGCCGCGGCACCACCGTGGACACCGTGGACCCGGCGGCCACCACCGCGCGGGAGCTGGCGGCACTGATGGTCGGCGGGTCGCTGCCCGTGCCCGAGCTGCGCGCGACCGCCGCCGCCGAGGAGGCTGCGCTGTCGGTGGCGGGGCTGACCGTGCGCACCGCCGACGGGCGCGCCGCGCTGGACCGGGTCTCGCTGCGGGTGCGCCGCGGCGAGATCGTGGGCATCGCCGGCGTCGAGGGCAACGGCCAGTCGGAGCTGATCGAGGCGGTGATGGGGATCCGCCCCGCCGCCGCGGGCCGGGTGGAACTGATGGGCGCCGACATCACCGGCCGCTCCACGCGGCAGGTGCGCGAGGCCGGGGTGGGGTACGTGCCCGAGGACCGGCACCGCCAGGGCCTGCTGCTGGAGTCGCCCCTCTGGGAGAACCGGGTGCTGGGCCACCAGACGCGGCCGCCCAGCGCCAAAGGCCTCCTCATCGACGCCGAGGGCGCGCGCGAGGACACCCGGCGGATCGTGCGCGAGTACGACGTGCGCACCCCCGGTGTGGACACCGCGGCCGACGCGCTGAGCGGCGGCAACCAGCAGAAGCTCATCGTCGGTCGGGAGATGAGCGGCGGCCCGGTGCTGCTGCTGGCGGCCCACCCCACGCGCGGGGTCGACGTAGGGGCCCAGGCCGCGGTCTGGGAGCAGCTGCGCCGCGCCCGGGCCGAGGGGCTGGCGGTCCTGCTGGTCTCGGCCGACCTGGACGAGCTGATCGGCATGTCGGACCGGCTGCTGGTGATCCTGCGGGGACGGCTCGTCGCCGAGGCCGACCCGGCCCGGGTGACCCCGGAGCGCCTGGGGTCGGCCATGACCGGCGTGTCCCTGGGCGGGGGCGGCGACGAGGGCGGGGTGCACCCGATCGCCGACGAGGCACCGGAGGCGGACGCCGCGGGGCCGGGCCGGCGCGAGCGGCGCACCGGTGCCCGCCGGTCCCCGGTCAGGTTCTTCGGGACGCCGGCGGCCGAGGACGAGCGCCCCGACCGCGACCGCGGCTCGGACGGCGGCGCGGTCGGGGGAGGGGCCGGTGACGGCGGGTCCGGAGACGGCGGCGGAGCCGGAGACGGTGGCGGCGGAGGAGGCGGCGAATGACCGGCACCGGAACCGGAACCGAGGGCGGCCCGGTCGGAGCGCGGAGGGGCGCGGCCGCACGGGCCGCGCCTCCGATCGCG
>NZ_ANAD01000009.1 GCF_000341245.1 Nocardiopsis halophila DSM 44494 | reverse complement strand
CGCGGCGGCCGCCGCCACCTGGCTGCTGGACCTGTCCCTGATCGCCGCGGCGGCGCTGGCGGTCGCCGTCGCGGCCTCCTTCCTCGCCGCGGTCCTGGCGGCGCCGGTGCTGCCCCGGGCCCTGGCCCCGCCCGCGCGCGGCGGTGAACCGCCGCTGATCCGCGGCGCCGTCCTGGCGCTCGCCCCGCTGCTGGGCNNTGCGGGGCGCGCCCGCCGGTCTGGTCGTGGCGGCCGTGGCCGACCTGTGGCTGATCGAACCGGTCGCCTACGCCCTGGGCGGGCTGGCCGGCGGGGCCGTGGCGGCCCTGGTGCACCGCACGCTGACCCGGATGCTCGCCCTGGCGATGGCCGCGGTCGGGGTGGCGGTGGTGCTGGCGGTCCTGGTCACCGCCGCCGTGCTGGTGGCCACCGGGGTCGACCCGCTGTTCGCCTTCGCCGAGATGGTCGGCCACGGCACCAAGCCCGACAGCATCGTCAACATCGCCAACAACGCCTCCACCCTGTACCTGTCGGCGGTCGCGGTGGCCATCGGCTTCCGGATGCGGCTGTTCAACATCGGGGTCGACGGGCAGTACCGGCTGGCGGCGATGGCCGCGGCGGCCGTCGGCGGCGCGGTGGCGCTGCCGCCGGTGCTGCACCAGGCGGTGGTCATCGCCACCGCGGTGGCGGTCGGCGGCCTGTGGGCGGGGCTGGCCGGGTTCCTCAAGGTGGCCCGGGGCGTCTCGGAGGTGATCTCCACGATCATGCTCAACGCCATCGCCACCGGCATCACCGCCTACCTGATCAACGTCGACCGGCTGGCGGTGGAGATCGGCACCAACAACATCGGCACCAGCCCCATCCCGCCCTCCGGGTGGGTGCCCTCGGTCCCCATGGGCTTCATGGGATCGCGGGTCGACCTGTTCGGCCTGGTGCTGCTGGCCGCGGTGGTCGGGGCCGGCTACTGGTGGATGCTGGAGCGCACCCGCTTCGGCTTCGACCTGCGCGCCACCGGGCAGTCGGCCACCGCGGCCCAGGCCAGCGGGGTCGACGTGAAGAAGATGGTGCTGGCGGCCATGGTCATCTCCGGCATGGTCGCCGGGCTGGTGGGCATGCCGCAGCTGCTCGGCGACTCCCACTACTACGCCCTGGACTTCCCCACCGGGCTCGGGTTCATCGGCATCGCCATCGCCCTGCTGGGCCGCAACCACCCGGTGGGCATCGCACTGGCCGCGCTGTTCTGGAGCTTCCTCGACCAGGCCTCCCTGGTGCTGGACTTCCGGGGGATCCCCAAGGAGATGGCGGTGGTCACCCAGGCCACGGTGGTGCTCACCGTGGTCGTGGTCTACGAGGTGGTGCACCGCTGGGGGCGCCGCTACGAACAGCAGCAGGTCGGCAGGGAGCTGGGCCGGGCGGAGGTGGCCTCATGAGCCGGGAGACGACCGCCGGGGCGCCCGGTCCCGGAGCCGCGCCCGCGGCGGTCCGGGGCGCGTGGGGGCGCCGGTGGCGCCGGTGGCGGGTGCTGAGCGCGGTGCTCGCCGTGGTCGCGGCCCTGTCGGCGGTGCGGGTGTACAGCGGCCAGGACGCGCTGACCTCGGTCGGCACCGTGCAGACCATGCTCGCCTTCGCCGTGCCCATCGGCCTCGCCGGCCTGGGCGGGCTGTGGGCCGAGCGCGCGGGCATCATCAACATCGGCCTCGAAGGCATGATGGTCTTCGGCACCTGGTTCGGCGCCTACGCGGCCTGGGCCACCGGGAACCCGTGGGCGGGGCTCGCGGCCGGGGTCCTGGGCGGGGCGGCCGGGGGACTGGTGCACGCGGTGGCCACGGTGACCTTCGGCGTCGACCACATCGTCTCCGGCGTGGCGATCAACATCCTGTCCGTGGGCGCGATGCGCTACCTGTCGGTGCTGTACTTCATGGACGCCCCCGGAGGCGGTGCGGCCCAGTCGCCGCAGCTGCCGGACTTCGGCAGGGTCGGGCTGCCGTTCGTCGCCGACCTGCTGCAACCGGTGCGGGAGACCGGGTGGTTCCTGGCGGCCGACGCCGCCGGGATCGTCACCGGGCTGACCTCCGGGATGTCGGTGGTCACCCTGATCGCCCTGGCGCTGCTCCCGGTGAGCTACGCGGTCCTGTGGCGGACCCGCTTCGGCCTGCGGCTGCGCTCCTGCGGGGAGAACCCCGACGCCGCCGAGTCGCTGGGCGTCAACGTCTACGGGTACAAGTACGCGGCGCTGACGGTGTCCGGCGGCCTGGCCGGGATGGGCGGGGTCTTCCTGGCGATGGTGGCCTCCTCGGTCTACCAGGAGGGCCAGACCGGCGGGCGCGGGTACATCGGGCTGGCGGCGATGATCTTCGGCAACTGGCGGCCGGGCGGGCTGGCGATGGGCGCGGGGCTGTTCGGGTTCACCGACGCGCTGCAGATCCGCGGCCAGGGGCCGGCCGTGCACGCCCTGCTCCTCCTGCTGGCGGGGGCGTTGGCCGCGGCGGCGCTCTGGCAGCTGTGGCGGCGGCGCCCCGGCACGGCGCTGGCGTCGATCGCGGTCGCCGGGGGGCTGCTGGCCTGGTACCGGTTCACCGACACGGTGCCGCGCGAGGTGGTCATCGCCAGCCCCTACATCGCCACCCTGCTGGTCCTGGTGCTGGCCTCGCAGCGGCTCCGGCCCCCGGCGGGGATCGGACGCCAGTGGCGCAGGAGGAGCGGGTAGCCCGGGCGGGAAGGAGTCCGTCCATGGACGACAAGCGACTCACCGCAGCGGCCCCGGACTGGGGCGCCCTCCGGGCGGCGGCCCGCGATGCCGCGGCGCGGGCCTACGCCCCCTACTCCGGCCTGCGCGTGGGCGCGGCGGGGCTGGCCGGAGACGGGCGCCTCGTCACCGGCTGCAACGTGGAGAACGCCTCGTACGGGCTGACCCTGTGCGCCGAGTGCGGCCTGGTGTCCGCCCTGCACGCCACCGGGGGAGGGCCGCTCCTGGCGATGGCGTGCGCCGACGGGGACGGGCGGCCGCTCCTGCCGTGCGGCCGCTGCCGGCAGCTCCTCTACGAGCACGGAGGGCCCGCCCTGCAGGTGGACACCGACGACGGTCCGACCGCCCTGGGGCGGCTGCTCCCGCGGGCCTTCGGCCCCGAGGACCTGAACCGGACGGCCTGAAGGGCCGACCGGAACCGCCTGCGCGGGGGATTCGACACGGGAGCCCGTCCGGGCCTTACGCCCCTCCCGGCCCGCTCTTTAAGCTGCGAGCCCCGCTTTCCCTTCCCCGCCGTCGGCGGCCGTGCCGAGGCCGCCCCGTGCACGACCCATCGGAGGACCTGATGGACGCCATCGACATCATCACCGCCAAGCGCGACGGTGCCGAACTCACCCGCGAGCAGATCGAGTGGCTCATCGCCGGGTACGCCGACGGCTCCGGGATCAGCGATGAGCAGATGGCGGCCCTGTGCATGGCCGTCGTGTGGCGCGGCATGACCCGCGCCGAGGTCGCCTTCTGGACGGAGGCCGTGCTGGCCTCCGGCGAGCGCCTGGACCTGTCCGGGCTGGACCGGCCCACCACCGACAAGCACTCCACCGGCGGCGTGGGCGACAAGACCACGCTGCCGCTGACCCCGGCGGTGGTGGCGTGCGGGGCGGCCGTCCCCCAGCTGTCCGGGCGCGGGCTCGGACATACCGGCGGGACCCTGGACAAGCTGGAGTCCATACCCGGCTGGCGGGCCGATCTCGGCCCCGAGGAGCTGCGAGGACAGCTGCGCGAGGTCGGCGGCGCGGTGTGCGCCGCCGGGCCCGGGCTGGCGCCCGCCGACCGCAGGCTCTACGCGCTGCGCGACGTCACCGGCACCGTGGAGTCGATCCCGCTGATCGCGGCCTCGATCATGTCGAAGAAGCTCGCCGAGGGGACGGGGGCGCTCGTCCTCGACGTCAAGGTGGGGGCGGGCGCGTTCATGAAGGACGCGGACAGCGCGCGCGAGCTCGCCCGCACCATGGTCGGCATCGGCAACGACAACAAGGTGCGCACCCGCGCGCTGCTGACCGCGATGGACGTGCCGCTGGGGCGCGCGGTGGGCAACGCCCTGGAGGTGGAGGAGGCCCTGGAGGTGCTGTCCGGGGGCGGGCCCGAGGACGTGGTGCGCCTGACCGTGGAGCTGGGGCGCGAGATGCTGGACGCGGCGGGCCTGGGCGGGGCCAAGGACCCTGCCGACGCGCTCCGGGACGGCACGGCGATGGACGCGTGGCGGGCCATGGTCCGGGCCCAGGGCGGTGACCCGGACGCGGCGCTTCCCCAGGCCAACGAGCGCGGGGAGGTGCTGGCGCCGGCGTCGGGTGTGCTGGCGTCGGTGGACGCGCACGCCGTGGGCGTCGCGGCCTGGCGCCTGGGGGCGGGCCGTGCGCGCAAGGAGGACCGGGTGTCGCCGGGGGCGGGGGTGGTGCTGCACGCCGGGCCCGGCGAGCGGGTCCGCGCCGGCCGGCCGCTGTTCACCCTGCACACCGACGACCCGTCCCGCTTCCGCGGCGCGGCCGAGGTGCTGACCGGCGCCGCCCGGCTCGAACCGGCGGAGGAGAAGCGCCTCCCCCTGATCATCGACCGGGTAGGGGAGCCCCTCGGCTGACCCCGGGGCGGGCGCCCCGGGGAGCTGCCGGCCTGCGGCGGCAAGAGCCCGGCCGGTGCCCCGCCCCTCACCGCTCGGCAGCCGCCCGTCCCGGCCGGAGCGCGTCGACGGCGTGGACCAGGCGCGCCGTCCCACCGGGGTGGACGGCGCGGGTGAGGACGGTGTTGTGGTGGGCGATGACCTGTTCGGCGGTCAGTCCGGAGTCGGGGTCCCCTGCAGCCATGGGGGCGTGGCCGTCCGCGACCAGGTCCACGTCGAAGCCGTGGCTCGCGGCGGAACGGACGGTGGCGTCGATGCAGTAGTCGGTGGCGGCGCCGGTGACGACGAGGGTGTCGGCGCCGAGGGAGCGAAGGTCGTCGGCGAGGCCGGTCTCCCAGAAGGAGTCGGTGGCCTGCTTGGGGATGGTCCGGTCCCCTTCTCCGAGGCCGATGAGCGGGCTGACGCCGCGTCCGCGCCGGTCGGGGTCGAAGAGGCCGCCCGGCGGCCCGACCTGGTGGGGGACGAGCACCGGGACCCCGGCCCGGTGCGCCCGGCCGACGATCCCCCCGACCCGCCGCGCGAGCTCGGCCCCGCGCCAGAGGCCGTCGACGAGGAATTCGTGCATGTCGATGACGAGCACTGCGCGAGTCATGCCCCCCACCCTAGAGAGCCGGAGTGCCGGCCAGAAGGGGGCGGCGACCGCGGCGGCGCCGCAACGCGGTCGGCGAAGTGCGGGTTCGCTGGGGTGGTGCCGCTCCTACCCGTCCCCAACCGTCTCCGGCGTCTCTTTATTCTTTTCGTCGGTGTCGGGGGAGGTGGGCCCTGTGCCGGTCTGTGCAGGACCGGCCTCCCTGAGTCCGGCGCGGGTCGGGTCGGGGCCGCTGGGGTACCGGGGTCGCTGGGGTGTCGGGGCCGCTGGGGTACCGGAGTTCCACCGCTCCAGCGGATACGGCCATCGATGGCGCGGCAGGTGGGTGGGTAGGCGGGTACCCCGCCGGCCGGGCGCCGGGCCGCCGGAGTACCAGGTGGAGGGGCGGTGAGGACGGGGCCGGTGCCGTCGTCCGGTGGCGTTGTCGGGTGGCGGGTGCGCGGACGGTCGCTGAGGGAGGCGGCGAGGGCGTAGCCGGTGTCCCGCTCACTCTCCTTGGCCGGGCGTCGGCGCCCCAGGGGTACCGGTGATGGGAGGCGACGACGAAGCGGGGCGGTTCCCCGACCTTGGCTGTCGGCCGCCGGGCCTCTCGTGGTGCCGGGAACAGCAGCGGCGACGGGAGAGCCGGTGCCCCGCTCCGGCCTGCTTGCCGGGGGCCGGGGCCCCTGTGGTTCGGGGAGAAGGCGGCGACGACTGAGGCCGCGGGTCCACCAGGCCGCGTTGTCGGGTGGCGGGTGCGCGGACGGTCGCTGAGGGAGGCGGCGAGGACGTAGCCGGTGCCCCGCTCGCTCTTCTCGGCCGGGCGTCGGCGCCCCAGGGGGACCGGTGATGGGAGGCGACGACGAAGCGGGGCGGATCCTTGGGGCCGCCGGTCGGCTGCCGGGCTCCGTGTGGTCCAGGGAGGTAGCGGCGACGGGAGAGCCGGTGCCCCGCTCCGGCCTGCTTGCCGGGGGCCGGGGCCCTGCGGTGCCAGGGGGATGGGCAGCAACGACAAGGCGCGGCGGTCCCCGGGGCCGCTGGTAGGGCGCCGGGAGGCCTGCCGTTTTGGCGGACCCCCTCCTTTGCGCGTTCCGGGCATACCGGGCGCACCAGGCGGCGACGGTGCATCGAGAGTGGTGATATTGCCACTCTCGATGGAGGCCGGGCCCTTCCGGGGCGGTTTCCAGTGGACACAGCTCGCCGAATGTCCCGTTTATCCGGATCGGAGGAGGGTGTAGGTCTCGCGCGCACCTGGAGCGGCGCCCGGGGAAGGGCGGGTGTGTGATCCCGGCCAGACCAGAACCGGATTCGGTCCCCGGTGCCCCTTCTGTTGGTACTCGGGGCCCGTTTGCGGCACTCTCGCTCACCCCGGGTAATCGAGGACGGGTCGGTGGTGGTATCAGGTCCGGCGCGGGCGGGCGCCTCGCTCTCGCTCTCTTGTTCCCTCCTTTCCGGCGGGCGGGCAATTCAGGACATTGTGGACGCGGTAGTGCCGAACCCCGTTCTGGTCTGGCCGGGATCGCACCTGGA
>NZ_ANAD01000008.1 GCF_000341245.1 Nocardiopsis halophila DSM 44494 | reverse complement strand
GGCCGCCGTGGGGCGTCGATCAGCGCGCTTCCACTCTCCTCGCCGCATGACGGTGTGTATTTAACCAGGTCAGAGGGGTGTTCGGTGCGGGTCGGGAGGGCGGCGACCGGGGTTGTGTCCGCTGGCGTGGTTGGACTCTGCGGGCCCCGGCCGCCCCCGGGGGCACTGCCTGCCGCCCGTATCGACACCCCCGTTGATCTCGGGGAAGCCGGGGTAATACCGGCGAGTATTACCCCGACTCCCCCGAGATCAACGACGAGGAGGGGGCGCGTACCCGGGGCGGGGTCGCCGATGGCGCCGCAGTGGTCGCACCTCTCACAAGGACGCGGCCGACAGTTCCGCCACTCCAGCGCACACGACCGTCCGGACCGCGAGAGGCGCGGCGCCCGGCCGGTGACCGTGAGCGGGGAACCACCTGCGCCGTCGCCGCCCGTCCCCCTGCGCTGAGGGCCCCGCCGCCCGGCAAGCAGGCCGGAGCGGGGTATCGGCCGTCCCGTCGTCGCTGATCGTCGCCGGTAGTGCGAGAGGCCCGGTGGTCGACCGGCAGCTGTGGGCGGGGTGCCTCCTGTGTCGTCGCCGCCCTCCCCCCTGCGCCCCGAGGACCCGCCGCCCGGCAGGCAAGCCGGAGCGGGGTACCGGCTGGCCCGTTGCTGCTGCTCGTCGCCGGTAGCGCGGGAGGCCTGGTGGTCGACCGGTGGCCCAGAGGGTCCGCCTCGCTTCTTCGTCGTCGCTCATCTGCCTTGACCTGCGCTG
>NZ_ANAD01000007.1 GCF_000341245.1 Nocardiopsis halophila DSM 44494 | reverse complement strand
AAAAACAAGCACGCGTGCTTGTTTTTCGGGCGGGTGCGTGGCACGCTCGTCGGCATGGGTGAGACCGGCGCCACACCGATCCGGATCGGGAACGCCTCCGGGTTCTACGGGGACCGCTTCTCCGCGGTCCGGGAGATGCTCGACGGCGGGCCGCTCGACGTGCTCACCGGGGACTACCTCGCCGAGCTCACCATGCTCATCCTCGGGCGGGACCGGCTGGGAGACCCCTCCCTCGGCTACGCCCGGACCTTCCTGCGGCAGATGGAGGAGTGCCTGGGCACCGCCGCCGACCGCGGGGTGGCGGTGGTCGCCAACGCCGGGGGCCTCAACCCCGCCGGGCTCGCCGACCGGCTGCGCGAGCTCGCCCGCAGGCTCGGCCTGGACGTGCGCATCGCCCACGTCGACGGCGACGACCTGCTGCCCCGCGCCGCCGAGCTCGGCCTCGGCTCCCCGCTCACCGCCAACGCCTACCTCGGGGCCTTCGGCATCGCCGAATGCCTGCGCGCCGGCGCCGACGTCGTGGTCACCGGCCGGGTCACCGACGCCTCCCTGGCCGTCGGCCCCGCCGCCGCGCGCTTCGGGTGGGCGCCGACCGACCACGACGCCCTGGCCGGGGCCGTCGTCGCCGGGCACATCATCGAGTGCGGCGCCCAGGCCACCGGCGGCAACTACCCCTTCTTCGCCGAACTGGAGGCCGAGGGGCACGACCTGACCCGCCCCGGCTTCCCCGTCGCCGAGGTGCACGCCGACGGGTCCTCGGTCATCACCAAGCACCCCGGGACCGGCGGCGCCGTCACCACCGGAACGGTCACCGCCCAGCTCCTCTACGAGGTCGCCGGCGCCCGCTACCCCAACCCCGACGCCACCGCCCGCCTCGACACCGTCCGCCTCACCGCGGACGGCCCCGACCGGGTGCGCGTGCACGGGGTGCGCGGAGAGGCGCCCCCGCCGGGCCTCAAGGTCGGCATGAACCACGTGGACGGGTTCCGCAACGACCTCACCCTGGTGCTCACCGGCCTGGACGTCGCCGCCAAGGCCGAGCTCACCGAGCGGCAGCTGCGCGCGGCCCTGCGCGGGCGCGAGCCCCGCAGGCTGGAGTTCCGGCTCGGCCGGCCCGCCGACCCCGACGCCCCCGACCAGGACGGCGCCTCGGTCCCGCTGCGGATCACCGCCGCCGACCCCGACCGCGCCAAGGTCGGCCGCCGCTTCGCCAAGACCGCCGTGGAACTGGCGCTGGCGGGCGTCCCCGGCTTCCACGCCACCGCCCCGCCCGGCGACGCCCGGCCCGACGGGGTCGCCTTCACCGCCGCCACCGTCCCCGCCGCCGAGGCCGCGCACACCGCCGTCCTGCCCGACGGGACCCGTCGGCCCGTGCCGCCGCCGCCCCGGACCTCCGGGCTCGTCCCCGTCGCCGAGCCCGAACCGCCGCCCCCGCCCGAGGCGGGCCCGGTGCGCCGCGCCCCGCTCGGCCTGGTCGCCGGGGCCCGCAGCGGCGACAAGGGCGCCGACGCCAACGTCGGCGTCTGGGCCCGCACCGACCGGGCCTGGCCCTGGCTCGTGCACACCCTCACCGCCGAGGAGTTCGCCCGGCTGCTGCCCGAGACCGCGCCGCTGACCGTCACCCGCCACGTGCTGCCCGGCCTGCGCGCCCTGAACTTCGTCGTCGAGGGCCTGCTCGGCGGCGGCGCGGGCAGCGGCGCCCGCTCCGACCCGCAGGCCAAGGCGCTCGGCGAGTGGCTGCGCGGGCGCCACCTCGACATCCCGGAGGCCCTGCTGCCGTGACCGCCCTGCGCTCCCGCCTCGACCCCGCCGCCCCCTCCTACACGGCCGCCCGCGCGGCCATGCTCTCCAAGCTCGACGAGATCGCCGCCGAACACGCCAAGGCCCTGGCCGGGGGCGGCCCCAAGTACGCCGAGCGGCACCGCTCCCGCGGCAAGCTCCTGGTGCGCGAGCGCATCGAGCTGCTGCTCGACGCGGACGCGCCGTTCCTGGAGCTGTCCCCGCTGGCCGCCTGGGGCAGCGACTACCCGGTGGGCGCCAGCGTGGTCACCGGCATCGGCGTCGTCGAGGGCGTGGAGTGCGTGGTGGTGGCCAACGACCCCACCGTGCGCGGCGGCGCCAGCAACCCCTGGACCGGCCGCAAGACCATGCGGGCGATGGAGATCGCCGAGCAGAACCGGATGCCGCTGGTCAACCTGGTGGAGTCCGGCGGGGCCGACCTGCCGAGCCAGAGCGAGATCTTCATCCCCGGCGGGCGGCTCTTCCGCGACCTCACCCGGCTCTCGGCCGCCGGGATCCCCACCATCGCCCTGGTCTTCGGCAACTCCACGGCCGGAGGCGCCTACGTGCCCGGGATGAGCGACCACGTGGTCATGGTGCGCGAGCGCTCCAAGGTCTTCCTCGGCGGTCCGCCGCTGGTCGAGATGGCCACCGGTGAGAAGAGCGACGACGAGTCCCTGGGCGGCGCCGAGATGCACGCCCGGGTGTCCGGGCTCGCCGACCACCTGGCCGACGACGAGCACGACGCGCTGCGCATCGGCCGCCGCATCGTCGCCCGCCTCAACCACCGCAAGGCCGGCCCCGCGCCCGCGCCCGCCGCCGACCCGCTGCACGACCCCGAGGAGCTCGCCGGGATCGTCCCCGACGACCTGCGCACCCCCTTCGACCCGCGCGAGGTGCTGGCCCGCATCCTCGACGCCTCGGAGTTCGACGAGTTCAAGCCCGCCTACGGCGCCAGCCTCGTCACCGGCTGGGGCCGCCTGCACGGCCACCCGGTCGGGGTGCTCGCCAACGCCCAGGGGGTCCTGTTCAGCGAGGAGTCGCAGAAGGCCGCCCAGTTCATCCAGCTGGCCGACCGGGCCGACACGCCCCTGCTGTTCCTGCACAACACCACCGGGTACATGGTCGGCCGCGAATACGAGCAGGGCGGCATCATCAAGCACGGCGCCATGATGATCAACGCGGTCTCCAACAGCACCGTGCCGCACCTGTCGGTGCTCATGGGCGCCTCCTACGGCGCCGGCCACTACGGCATGTGCGGCAGGGCCTACGACCCCCGCTTCCTGTTCTCCTGGCCCAGCGCCAAGTCGGCGGTGATGGGCCCCAAGCAGCTGGCCGGGGTGCTGTCGATCGTCGCCCGCGCCTCCGCCGCCGCCAAGGGCCGCGCCTACTCCGACGCCGACGACGCGGCCATGCGCGAGGCGGTCGAGCGGCAGATCGAGGCCGAGTCGCTGCCGCTGTTCCTGTCCGGCCGGGTCTACGACGACGGGGTGATCGACCCCCGCGACACCCGCACCGTCCTGGGCCTGTGCCTGTCGGCCGTGCACAACGCCCCCGTCCGCGGCGCCGACGGCTTCGGCGTCTTCCGGATGTGAGCGCCGCGAGCGCGGCGGAGGCGACGATGGGAGGAGCCCGCAGATGATCGGCACCGTACTGGTCGCCAACCGCGGCGAGATCGCCCGCAGGGCCATGCGCACCTGCCGGGACATGGGCCTGGGCACGGTCGCGGTGTACGCGGCCGCCGACGCCGGCGCGCCGCACGTGCGCGAGGCCGACGCCGCGGTGCCGCTGGAGGGCGGGGGCGCCGCCGCCTACCTGCGCCCCGAGGCCCTGGTGGAGGCGGCCGAGCGGGCCGGCGCGGACGCGGTGCACCCCGGCTACGGCTTCCTGTCCGAGAGCGCCGCCTTCGCCCGCGCCGTCGTCAAGGCCGGCCTGACCTGGATCGGCCCGCCGGCCGAGGCGATCGAGGCGATGGGGTCCAAGACCGCCGCCAAGGCGCTGGCCGAGCGCGCCGGGGTGCCGGTCTCCGCCGCCCTGGACCCCGGACGGGTCACCGCCGGCGACCTGCCGGTGCTGGTGAAGGCCTCCGCGGGCGGGGGCGGCCGGGGCATGCGGATCGTGCGGGACCTGGCCGGCCTGGAGGCGGCGGCCGAGTCCGCCCGGGCCGAGGCGGCCGCCGCCTTCGGCGACCCGGCCGTGTTCTGCGAGCCCTACGTCGAACACGGGCGCCACGTGGAGGTGCAGGTCCTGGCCGACGCGCACGGCACGGTGTGGGCGGTGGGCGACCGCGACTGCTCGGTGCAGCGGCGCCACCAGAAGGTGGTCGAGGAGGCGCCCGCGCCCGGCCTGGACCCCGCCCTGCGCGAGCGGCTGCACGAGGCGNGCCCCCATCGGCTACACCGGCGCCGGGACGGCCGAGTTCCTCGTCGGCGCCGACGGCACCCCCGCCTTCCTGGAGATGAACACCCGGCTCCAGGTGGAGCACCCCGTCACCGAGTGCGTCACCGGGCTGGACCTGGTGGAGTGGCAGCTGCGCATCGCCGAGGGGGAGGCGCTGCCGCCGGAGGGGCCGCCCGCCCCGCGCGGGCACGCCGTCCAGGCGCGGCTGTACGCCGAGGACCCGGCGGCCGGCTGGCGGCCGCACAGCGGCACCGTGGCCCGCTTCGACGTCCCGGCGGCGCGGGCGCGCTTCACGGTGCCCGACGGCTTCGGCGTGCGGGTGGACTCCGGGGTGGAGGAGGGCACCCGGGTCGGGGTGGAGTTCGACCCGATGCTGGCCAAGGTCATCGCCTGGGGGCGGAACCGGGACGACGCGCTGCGCCGCCTGTCCGCGGCGCTGGCCGGGGCGCGCCTGCACGGGGTGGGCGCCAACCGGGACCTGCTGGTGCGGGTGCTGCGCCACCCGGTGTTCACCGCCGGGGACATGCACATCCGCTTCCTGGCCGAGCAGGGGCTCGACGACCACGGCACCGGCGGGCGCACAGCGCAGGGCCGCCCTCCCGAACTGGCCCTTCCGCTGGCCGACGCGCGCGCGGTGCGGCTGTCGGCGCTGGCCGCGGCCCTGGCGGAGGCCGAGCGCAACCGGGAGCGGGCGCCGGTGCTGGGCGGCCTGCCGGCCGGGTGGCGCAACCTGCCCTCGGCGCCGCACACCCGCCGCTACCGGGGGCCCTCCGGCGAGGAGGTCGAGGCGGCCTACGCCTCCGGACGCGGCGGACCGGTGCCGGTGCCGGCCGGGGACACGGGCCGGGTGGTGCTGCGCGGTGCCGCGCCCGACCGGGTGGAACTGCTGGTCGACGGCGTCCTGCGGGCGTTCGAGGTCGCCCGCGGCGCCGGGGCCGTGTACGTGGACTCCGTGCTGGGGCCGGTGGCGCTGGAGCCGTTGGACCGCTTCCCCGAGCGGGAGGCGGCGCACACCCCGGGCACCCTGCTGGCGCCCATGCCGGGCACGGTGACGCGGGTCGCCGCCTGTGCAGGAGAGCGGGTGGAGGAGGGGCGGCCGCTGCTGTGGCTGGAGGCGATGAAGATGGAGCACGAGATCAGTGCCCCGGTCTCCGGGACGGTGTCCGAGGTGGCGGCGGAGGGCGCCCGCACCGACACCGGGACGGTCCTGGCCGTCGTCGAGCCCGACGGCCCTCCGGACCCTCAGGAACGGGCATGAGTGCTCCGGCTCGGAGGGCGGTCCTGACGCCGTCTCCGTCGTCGAAGGGGCCACCGCCGTCCGGGGGAGCGCGCGCCGGCCGCGGTGCCCTCGGGAGCGGTGTACCGCCTCTGCTTACGGGAGGCCCCGGGGCCGGTGGGCGTCCCCTCCCCGTTCCCCCCTCGTGCGGCGGCGACTCCGTTCGTGCAGGCCGGCGTGGACAGGGGGTCGGGCGTCGGCGGGCCCGCACGGCTTCCGGACCGGCCCTGCCCTGTGGTTTCGGGCTTCGGACCATTGCCGCGCACCGGGTGTGCGGCGGTGGTCCAGCGACGCGCACGGTCCCGGTCGGCGGAGGCGGCCGGAACCGGGGCCGCCCCGGCGCGCTCGGGCGGCTCCGTGCCCGCCCCGGCAGGCGGGGGACCGCGCTCCGCGCCTCCTCCCGGGAGACCCCGCGCAGCCCCCGGTGGGCCGGAAACCGCGGGGTGGGAACGAACCCGGGAACACCTCCGCCCCCGGCCGCGCGAACCCCGGCGACCCCTCGCCCCCTCGACCCAGTGAAGGGCCCAGCATGCGATTCACCGAATCCGACGAGCGCCTCGCCCTGCGCGAGGCCGTCCGCTCCTTCGCCTCCTCCTACGGCGGCGACTACTACCGCGCCAAGGCCCGCGAGGGCGCCTACCTGACCGAGCTGTGGGCCGAGGCGGGCAAGCTCGGCTACCTCGGGGCCAACCTCCCCGAGGAGTTCGGCGGCGGAGGCGGCGGCATCGGCGACCTGGCCGCCGTGCTCGAGGAGTTCTCCGCGGCCGGCTGCCCCACCCTGATGATGGTGGTCTCGCCCGCCATCTGCGGGACCGTCCTGGCCCGCTTCGGCACCCCCGAGCAGCGCCGGCGCTGGCTGCCGGGCATCGCCTCCGGCGAGAGCGTCCTCGCCTTCGCCATCACCGAGCCCGACGCCGGCTCCAACGCGCACAACATCACCACCACCGCGCGCCCCGACGGCGACGGGTGGGTGCTCTCCGGGCGCAAGACCTTCATCTCCGGTGTGGACGTCGCCGACGCGGTCTTCGTCGTCGGCCGCATGGAGGACACCGCGACCGGGCGGCTCGCCCCGGCCCTGTTCATGGTCCCCACCGACGCCCCCGGGTTCGAGGCGCGCCGCATCGAGATGGACCTGGTCAGCCCCGACCACCAGTTCGCCCTGTTCATGGACGGGGTCCGGCTCCCCGCCGACGCCCTGGTCGGCGACCCCGGAAGCGGGCTGATGCAGCTGTTCGCCGGGCTCAACCCCGAGCGGATCATGGCCGCCTCGCTGGCCACCGGCTCGGCCCTGCACGCCCTGGAGCGCGCGGTGGGCTACGCCTCCCAGCGCGAGGTGTGGGGCCGCCCCATCGGCGCCCACCAGGGCCTGTCCCACCCCCTGGCCCAGGTCAAGGTGGAGGTCGAACTGGCCCGCCTGATGACGCAGAAGGCCGCCGCCCTCTACGACGCCGGGGACGACGCGGGCGCGGGCGAGGCCGCCAACATGGCCAAGTACGCGGCCGGGGAGGCCTCGGCCCGGGCCGTGGACCAGGCGGTGCAGACCCTCGGCGGCAACGGGCTGGCCACCGAGTACGGGCTGGGGGCCGCCGTCACCGCCTCCCGGCTGGGCCGGATCGCGCCGGTCAGCCGGGAGATGGTGCTCAACTACGTCGCCCAGCACTCCCTCGGCCTGCCGAAGTCGTACTGACCCGGAGCCGCGGGTCCGCCGCCGCGCGTGTTCCGCGGAGCGCCGCACTGCCGTTAGGTTGGCGGCGACGCGACCAGGGGGGACGGAGCATATGGGGACCGTGCGCGGGGCGGAGCGGGGCGGGGAGCGCGAACCGCGCCAGGAGCGCAGCAGGGCCACCCGGCGCCGCCTGCTGGAGGCCGCCGTGGCGTGCCTGGCGGACCGGGGCGTGGCCGGGACGACGGTGGGCGCGGTCGCCGAGCGGGCCGGGGTGTCCCGCGGCGCCGCCCAGCACCACTTCCGCACCCGCGAGGACCTGTTCACCGCCGCGCTGCGGCACATGAGCGACACCCGCATGGCCGACCTGCGCGAGAGCGCCGAACGGCTGCCGAGCGGCCCCGGGCGCACCGAGGCCGTGGTGGAGATGCTGGTCGACGCCTACTGCGGGCCGGTGTTCTCGGCCGCGCTGCAGCTGTGGGCGTCGGCCGCCAGCGATCCGGCGCTGCGCGCGGCGGTCATCCCGCTGGAGGAGCACGTCGGACGGGAGGCGCACCGGGCGGCGGTGGAGGTGCTGGGCGCCGACGAGTCCGCCCCCGGGGTGCGCGAGACCGTGCAGGCGACCCTGGACATGGGGCGCGGCCTGGGCCTGGCCGCCCTGCTCACCGACGACACGGCGCGCCGCCGGCGCATCGTCGGCCAGTGGGCGCGCATCCTCGACCGCGAACTGGCGGAGCGGACCCGCTGAGCCTCCCGGGTCAGTTGCCGGGGATCATCGGCGGCATCGGGGCCGGCGGAGGCACCAGCAGGTACGCCCCCGCAGCGGCCAGGACGGCCAGCACCGCGACGATGAGCACGCCCCCGCACAGCCAGCGCGTCCAGGAACGGGTCTCCGAGGACGACGCCGAGAGCGCCCCGACGGCGAGGACGGCCGCCAGCAGTGCGGGCACCGCGTCGCCCAGGGCCAGCGCCTTGAGCGCGCCCTCCTGGGACGTGGCCGTCACGCTCGCCACGACCTCCACGACGCGGGTGCCCGCGAACGACGCCAGCAGGGACAGCAGTGAGGCGATGCCGAACGCCTCGGGGGTCAGCACGCTCGCGAATCGGCTGCGGGGCTCGGTCCGCGCCTCCTCTTCTTCTTGCACCTCGGCGGCGTCCGCCTCGGGGGCCTGCGCGGCCTCTTCGGAGGCGTCCGGGTGCGGCTCGGCCTCGGCGACGGCGGCCGCGGGCGCGAAGTCCGGACCGGGCCGCCCGCCGTCCGCACGGTCGTCGTCGCGGGGGGCCGCGGCCCCTCCGTCGTCTGGAGTGGTAGTCATTGCGCGCCAACCTACCCGCGCCGCCGTCCTGCCTACGACGTCCGCCGCGCCATGGGCGAAACGAGGCGTCCGGATGGGGTTCCGATGACCCCTGGGCATCCATAGTCGGAATGACGGCTGGGTAGTGGCACCCAGCGGTCCGACGCCGCGCGCGATCGACGAGGGGATGCGATGACCACCACAGAACCCCGGGTACGGGACTCCCTCACGCAGGACGAGGTCCGGCAGGTCGACATGTACTGGCGGGCCGCCAACTACCTGTCCGTCGGCCAGATCTACCTCCTCGACAACCCCCTGCTGCGGGAGCCCCTGCGCCCCGAGCACATCAAGCCCCGCCTGCTGGGCCACTGGGGCACCACCCCGGGGCTGAACTTCGTCTACGCGCACCTGCAGCGCCAGGTGAACAAGCGCGGGACCGACATGATGTGGCTGATGGGCCCCGGCCACGGCGGCCCCTCAGGGGTGGCGACGGCCTGGCTCGACGGCACCTACTCCGAGGTCTACCCGGAGGTCACCCAGGACGCCGAGGGCATGCGGAAGCTCTTCCGCCAGTTCTCCTTCCCCGGCGGGGTGCCCTCGCACTACGCACCGGAGACCCCCGGGTCCATCCACGAGGGCGGCGAACTGGGCTACGTCCTCTCGCACGCCTACGGGGCGGTCTTCGACACCCCCGGCCTGGTCGCCGCCGCGGTGGTCGGCGACGGCGAGGCCGAGACCGGGCCGCTTGCCAACAGCTGGCTGTCGAACAAGTTCGTCAACCCCGTGACCGACGGGGCGGTCCTGCCCGTCCTGCACCTGAACGGCTACAAGATCGCCGGGCCGACGGTGCTGGCGCGCATGCCCGAGAGCGAGCTGGCCTCCCTCCTGGAGGGGTACGGCCACCGGCCCTTCTTCGTCGCCGGGGACGACCCGGACGTGATGCACCGGGAGATGGCCGGGGTGCTCGACACGGTCCTGGACGAGATCACCGGCCTGCAGGAGCGGGCGCGCTCGGGCGGCGACCGGGGCGACCTCAAATGGCCGATGATCGTGCTGCGCACCCCCAAGGGGTGGACGGGCCCGTCCGAGGTCGACGGCCTGCCGGTGGAGGGCACGTGGCGCTCCCACCAGGTCCCGCTGGCCCGGATGCGGGAGAACCCCGAGCACCTCAGGATGCTGGAGGAGTGGATGCGCTCCTACCGGCCCGAGGAGCTGTTCGACTCCGACGGGGCGCCGGTGGGGGAGGCCGTCCGCCTCGTCCCCGAGGGGCCGCTGCGCATCAGCGCCAACCCGCGCGCCAACGGCGGCCTGCTGCTCAAGGACCTGACCCTGCCCGACTTCCGGGACTACGCCGTCGAGGTGCCCGAGCCGGGCGCGGTCAAGCACGAGGCCACCCGGGTCCTGGGCACGCTGCTGCGCGACGTCATCCGCCTCAACCCCGACGACTTCCGCATCTTCGGCCCCGACGAGACCGCCTCCAACCGGCTCGCCGCGGTCTTCGAGGCCACCGACCGGACCTGGAACGAGGGGCTGCTGCCCACCGACGAGGACATGGCCCCCGACGGGCGGGTCATGGAGGTGCTCAGCGAGCACCTGTGCCAGGGCTGGCTGGAGGGCTACCTGCTCACCGGGCGGCACGGGCTGTTCAACAGCTACGAGGCCTTCATCCACATCGTCGACTCGATGTTCAACCAGCACGCCAAGTGGCTCAAGACCACCCGCACCATCCCCTGGCGGCGCCCCATCGCCTCGCTGAACTACCTGCTCAGCTCGCACGTGTGGCGCCAGGACCACAACGGCTTCAGCCACCAGGACCCCGGCTTCATCGACCACGTCGTCAACAAGAAGCCCGAGATCATCCGGGTCTACCTGCCGCCGGACACCAACACCCTGCTCGCCACCGCCGACCACTGCCTGCGCCTGCGCGACACGGTCAACGTCATGATCGCCGGCAAGCAGCCCGGACTCAGCTACCTGGACATGGACCAGGCGCAGGCGCACTGCATCCGCGGCCTGGGCATCTGGGGGTGGGCCAGCTCCGACGACGGCGAGGAGCCCGACGTGGTGCTGGCCTGCGCCGGGGACGTGCCCACCATGGAGGCGCTGGCCGCCGCCGACCTGCTCCGCACCCACCTGCCGGAGCTGAAGGTACGGCTGGTCAACGTGGTGGACCTGATGCGGCTGCAGCCCGCCGAGGAGCACCCGCACGGCATCACCGACCGCGAGTTCGACGCGCTGTTCACCACCGACAAGCCGATCATCTTCGCCTTCCACGGCTACCCGTGGCTCATCCACCGCCTGACCTACCGGCGCCGGGGCCACGACAACCTGCACGTGCGCGGCTACATCGAGGAGGGCACGACCACCACCCCCTTCGACATGGTCATGCTCAACCACCTGGACCGCTACCACCTGGTCATGGACGTCATCGACCACGTCCCGGGGCTGGCCGTGCGCGCGGCCCACCTCAAGCAGCAGATGGACGATGCGCGGCTGCGCTGCCGCGCCTACACTCGCGAGCACGGCGACGACGCGCCCGAGATCCGCGACTGGACGTGGCGGGCGTGAGGGGCGCGGCACGCGCGGGAGGGCGGTCCGTATGCAGGTCCTGATCGTCAACACCGGGTCGAGCAGCGTGAAGCTGGCGGTCCTGGGGCCGGGCGACGAGCAGCTGGGCAGCAGCACCCTGGAGCTGCGCGAGGGCGCGGTCACCGCCGAGCAGCTGGAGGCCGCGCTGGCGGAGCTGCCGCGGGTGGACGCGGTCGGCCACCGGGTGGTGCACGGCGGCGAGGAGTTCCGCGACCCCGTGGTGCTGGACGACCGGGTGGTGGAGCGCATCCGGTCGGTGGCGGTGCTGGCGCCGCTGCACGTGCCCAAGGCGCTGGCGGGCATCGAGGCCGCCCGCAAGGTCCTGCCCGACACCCCGCATGTGGCCTGCTTCGACACGGCCTTCCACGCGACGCTGCCGCCCGAGGCCTCCACCTACGCCATCCCCAAGGGGTGGCGGGAGGGCCACGGGCTGCGCAGGTACGGCTTCCACGGGCTCTCGCACTCCTACGCGACCCGGCGCAGCGCCGAGCTGCTGGGCCGCGCGCCGGGACGGCTGGTGGTGGCCCACCTGGGGGCGGGGGCGTCGCTGTCGGCGGTGCGCGACGGGCGCTGCCTGGACACCACTATGGGGTTCACCCCGACCGAGGGCCTGGTCATGGCCACGCGCAGCGGCGACGTGGACCCGGGGCTGGTGCTGTGGCTGCTGCAGTACGGGGGGATGGCCCCCGACGAGGTGGCCGGCGGGCTGGACCGCGGCGGCGGGCTGGCGGGGCTGACCGGGGACTCCGACATGCGGCGCGTGATGGACCGGGTCGGGGCCGGCGACCCGGCGGCGCGTCTGGGGCTGGGGGTCTACCTGCACCGGCTGCGCGCCAAGATCGGGGCGATGGCGGCCTCCCTGAACGGGCTGGACACGCTGGTCTTCACCGGGGGCGTGGGCGAGCACCAGCCCGCGGTCCGCTCCGGGGCCGCCGAGGGGCTGGCGTTCCTCGGCGTGGCCCTGGACGCCGCCGCCAACGAGGAGGCGCACACCGACACCGACGTCACCGCCCCGGGGGCGACCGTGCGCACCCTGGTCCTCACCGCCAGGGAGGACCTGGAGATCTCCGCCGAGGTGCGGCGCACCCTGGCGCCCTGAGGCCGGGGCGCGGCCGGGGGTCAGCGGTCCGACTCGGCGTTCATCTGGGCCGCCTGGCGCTCGGCCTCCGCGCCCAGGGCGATGGGGGCGGCCAGCCACTCGTCGGGCAGGCCGAAGGCGTCCACCAGGGTGCGCGCGTGCGGGCGCAGGTCGGCGCAGAGCTCGTCCACGGCCTTGACCACCGCCTTGGCCCGGGTCCCCGACAGGCGCTCGTGCTCCAGGAACCAGGCGCGGTCCTCCTCGACCACCGAGAGCACGTACAGGTCGCACACCTTCTCCAGCAGCCGCCGGGCCCCGGCGTCGGAGCAGCGGTCGATCCCGGCGACGAACGCCTCCAGCACCACCCGGTCCACGTGCACCCGCGCGGCCCGCAGCAGGTGGTCCTGGGCCTGGTTGAAGGCGGCGAAGGCCGAGCGCCCGTCGCCCCCGCCGGCCCGGCGCAGCCGCCGCGCCAGCCCCGCCACCGTGTGCTCCTCGCGGTCCTCCAGCAGCCGCAGCTGCCAGCCGCGGTCCCGCAGCTCGTCGGCGTCCCCGCGGCCCGGCGCCGCGCTGACCAGGCGCTCGATCAGCGACCGGGCGGCGGTGCGCTCGATCACCCCCTCCAGCACCTGGCCGGCGGCGAAGCGCACCATGCCCGCGGTGTCCAGGTCGCCGAAGGCGTCCCGGTAGTCGGTCAGCAGCGCCTTGGCCAGCAGCTGCAGCAGCACCGTGTTGTCGCCCTCGAAGGTGGTGAACACGTCCACGTCCGCGCGCAGCTGCGGCAGGCGGTTGGCGGCCAGGTAGCCCGCGCCGCCGCAGGCCTCCCGGCAGTCCTGCACCGTGTCCAGGGCGTGCCAGGTGGCCACCGCCTTCAGCCCGGCGGCGCGCGACTCCAGCTCGCGCCGGCCGTGCTCGTCCAGCGGGCGCTCGCCGGTCTGCGCGTCGTGCAGCGACGCCACCAGCTCCTGCTGGGCGAAGTGCAGGGCGTAGGTGCGGGCCAGGGCGGGCAGCAGCCGGCGCTGGTAGGCGCGGTAGTCCAGCAGCGGCACCTCCTCCGAGGCCGATCCCGGCCGGGTGAACTGGCGCCGCGCCTCCCCGTAGCGCACCGCGATCGCCAGCGCCGCCTTGGCGGCGGTGCCCGCCCCGCCGGCCACGCTGACCCGGCCCCGCACCAGCGTCCCGAGCATGGTGAAGAACCGGCGCGAGGGGTCGGCGATGGGGCTGGAGTAGGTGCCGTCCTCGGCGACCGCGCCGTACCGGCTCAGCAGCGCCGAGCGCGGCACCCGCACCCGGTCGAAGGTGAGGCGGCCGTTGTCGACGCCGTTCAGCCCGGCCTTGGGGCCGCAGTCCCCGATCGCCACCCCGGGCAGCGGCCGCCCGTCGGCGTCCCGGATCGGCACCAGCAGGGCGTGCACCCCGTGGTCCTCGCCGCGCGTGCGCAGCCGGGCGAAGACCACCGCCGCGCGCCCGTCCCGGGCGGCGTTGCCGATGTAGTCCTTGCGGGCCGCCTCGTCGGGGGTGTGCACCGTGAACATGCCCGAGCCGGGGTCGTAGTCGGCGGTGGTGCGCAGCCGCTGCACGTCGGACCCGTGCCCGGTCTCGGTCATCGCGAAGCAGCCGGGCACCTCCAGGCCGATCACCCCGGGCAGGTGCTCGGCGCGCTGGCCGTCGGAGCCCAGCGCGTGGATCGCGCCGCCGAACAGCCCCCACTGCACGCCGACCTTGACCATCAGCGACATGTCGGCCACGAGCATCTCGAAGGCCGTGCACGAGGCCCCCAGGTCGTCGGCGCCCCCGACCTCGGCGGGGAAGCCGTAGCCGGGGACCTCGGTGCGGGCGAGCGCCGCCAGCTGGTCGGCGACCCGGGCGCGGTGCTCCTCCACCGACAGCCCGGCGACGGGGGCGAACCGCTCGCCCCGCACGTGCGTCCGGACGGCGTCCCGGACCCGGCCCCACCGCCCGTCGAGCAGGGCGCGCAGGGCCTGCTCGGTGCCCTCCTGCGGGTGCTGCTCCGCCTTCTCGGCATCGGTCATCGTCACCAGGCCCCCATCCGGCTCCGCGCTCCCGGCCGTCCTACCACGGGCGGGGCCGGGCGCACCCGCCCGACACGCGTGCATTGCGGGGGAAGGCGGTGAGATCAGGCGATCTCGGGAAGGGACATGTGGAGAGAGGAACGCGCGGATCGGGGGAACATGACGGCCGAAACCCTTCCCGGTGTGCGGGACGCGCTGCCCACCGACGTCGCCGCGATGGTCGCCCTGGGCGGGCGCGTGCCCGGTACAGAGCCCGTCGAGACGCGCCGCGCCCGGCTCGGGGCGCTGGTGTCCGACCCCCGCGCGGTGGTGCTGGTGGCCACGGACGAGGAGGTCGTGCAGGGGTTCCTGGCGGCGGCGGTGGGCGACCCCGCGCCGGTGCACGGGGGCGTGGGCCCGGTGGGCTACGTCGACGACCTCGCGGTGGGGGAGGGCTTCGACTGGTGGCGGGTGGGCGGCGCCCTCATCGCCCGGGCCCGCGAGCGCCTGAAGGAGGCGGGGGCCGTGCGGATGATCGTCACCACGGGCGGCGGCCACCCGGTCAAGCAGGCGTTCCTGTGGAGGTCCGGCCTGACCCTGGTCACCGAGTCCTACGAGCAGCCCCTTTCCTGAGCGCGGGGCGCGCGTGCCGCAGCCGGGGCCCGGCACCGCCGTCGACTCCCGTCCCGTCGGCCGAGCGCGGCCACGGCGGCCGTATCGGCCCCGGGGGTCCCATTTACCCCGAGGTTTCCCACATTTGAAGATCGAAGAGGTTCGATGCGCGGGATCGCCGGGCATGTGAGGTCGGTGCGTGTTCGATTGGAGTGAGCGATGACCCGACTCACCGAGAGCGACGTCCACGAGTACATCCGCGGGATCTGCTTCAAGAACGGCCCCCCGGGCCTGGTCGGGGTCGAGGCCGAATGGCTGGTCACCGACCCCGACGCCCCCGACCGCCCCGTCCCCCTCGACCGTGTGGCCGCGCTCCTTGACGAGGCCGGGCCGCCGCCGTCCGGAAGCGCCGTCACCTTCGAACCCGGAGGGCAGCTGGAGCTGAGCTCGCCGCCCCTCCCCGGCCCCGCCGCCGCGCACAGCGCCGCCGCCGCCGACCTCGCCCACGTAGAGAAGCCGCTCACCGACGCAGGCCTGTGCCTGCAGGGCGTCGGCCTGGACCCCCGCCGCCCGCCGCGGCGCCAGCTCACCCTCCCCCGCTACACCGCCATGGAGCGCTTCTTCGACCGCCACGGGCCCAGCGGGCGGACCATGATGTGCAGCACCGCCTCCCTGCAGGTGTGCCTGGACATCGGCGCCGACACCGCCGACGCGGCCCGCCGCTGGCGCCGGGTGCACCGCCTGGGCCCGGTGCTCACCGCCGCCTTCGCCAACTCCCCGCTGTGGCGCGGGCGGCCCACCGGGTGGCGCTCGGCCCGCTGGGCGGTGTGGGCCGGGATCGACGCCGGCCGCACCCGCCCCGTCGGCGGCGACGACCCCGCGGCCGCCTGGGCCGAGTACGCCCTCAGCGCCCGCCTGATGACCATCCGCACCCCCGGCGGGCACTGGCACGGCGGCGCGGGCATGGCCTTCGCCGAGTGGATGCGCCGCTGCCGCCCCCGCCCGCCCGACCACGACGACCTCGCCTACCACCTGAGCACCCTGTTCCCTCCGGTACGCCCGCGCGGGTGGCTGGAACTGCGCATGATCGACGCCCTGCCCGCGCCCTGGTGGCCGGTGCCCGCCGCCGTCGCCTCCGCCCTGGTGGACGACGCCCGCGCCGCTGACGCCGCCGACCAGGCCCTGGACGAGCTGCACGGGGACGGCGCCGAACCCGCCCGCCGCACCTGGCTGGCGGCCGCCCGGGACGCCGTGGCCGACCCCGCCCTGGGCCGGGCCGCCCGGCGCTGCCTGGAGGCCGCCGCCGCGGCCCTGCCCCGGATGGGGGCGGCCCGGCTCGCCGAGGCGGTCGACGCCTACCGCGACCGCTACACCGAACGGGGCCGCTGCCCCGCCGACGACGCGACCCCCGGAGGGGACCGATGACCACCGAGGCCGAGCAGGACCGGGTGCGCGAGCGCATCGCCGCCGAGCTGGAGGCGGTGCGGCGGCGCAGCGAGGGGCTGACCGTGCACGCCCTGGAGGACGAGGAGCTGCTGTCCCAGCACTCGCCCCTGATGTCGCCGCTGGTGTGGGACTACGCCCACGTCGGCAACTACGAGGAGCAGTGGCTGCTGCGCGCCGCCGCGGGGCGCGAGGCGCTGCGCCCCGACATCGACGTGCTCTACGACGCCTTCGAGAACGCCCGCGCCGACCGGGTGGAGCTGCCGCTGCTGCGCCCCGAGGAGGCGCGCGCCTACAACGCCCGCGTCCGCCGCGGGGTGCTCGACTCCCTGGAGCGGGTGCCGCTGGAGGAGGGCGCCGGCCTGGGCGCCGGCGGGTTCGTCTACAACATGGTGATCCAGCACGAGCACCAGCACGACGAGACCATGCTCGCCACCCACCAGCTGCGCACGGGCGACCCGGTGCTGCCGGACGGCGCCCCGGACGCGCCCGACGCGGTGCCGCCCGGCCCCGAGGAGGTGCTGGTCCCCGCGGGGCCGTTCACCATGGGCACCACCGCCGACCCGTGGGCCTACGACAACGAGCGCCCCGCGCACACCGTGCACCTGCCCGCCTACCGGATCGGCGCGCGGCCGGTGTCCAACGCCGAGCACATGGCCTTCATCGACGCCGGGGGGTACGACGACCCCCGCTGGTGGACCGGGGAGGGCTGGAACTGGCGCCGGGAGCGGGGCGCGGCCGCCCCGGCGTTCTGGTTCCGCGACGGAGGCCGGTGGATGCGGCGCCGGTTCGGCCGCATCGAGCCCGTCCCTGCCGAGGAGCCGGTGCAGCACGTGAGCTTCCACGAGGCCCAGGCGCACGCGCGCTGGGCGGGCGCACGGCTGCCCACCGAGGCCGAATGGGAGAAGGCCGCGCGCTGGGACCCCGCCACCGGGCGCTCGCGCCGCTTCCCCTGGGGCGAGGAGGACCCCGACGAGCGCCACGCCAACCTGGGGCAGCGCCGACTGCGGCCCTCGGCAGCCGGGGCCTTCCCCGAGGGGGCGTCCCCGCTCGGGGTGCGCCAGCTCATCGGCGACGTGTGGGAGTGGACCTCGACCGTCTTCCACGGCTACCCCGGCTTCACCGCCTTCCCCTACCGGGAGTACTCCGAGGTGTTCTTCGACGACGGCTACCGGGTGCTGCGCGGCGGCTCGTGGGCGACCGACCCCACCGCGACCCGGGGCACCTTCCGCAACTGGGACCACCCGGTCCGCCGGCAGATCTTCAGCGGGTTCCGGCTGGCGCGCGACGCCGCACCGGACGAGGGCGGGGTGGGCGCCTGATGTGCCGCCACATGGCCTACCTGGGGCCGCCCTCCACCCTGCACCGGCTGCTCTACCGGCCGGAGCACGCGCTGCACCGCCAGTCCTACGCCCCGCGCGAGCAGCGGCACGGCACGGTCAACGCCGACGGGTTCGGCGTGGGCTGGTACCCGCCGGACGGCGGGGAGCCGCTGCGCTACCGCCGGGCGATGCCGATCTGGGCCGACTCCTCCTTCGCGGACGCCGCGCGGGCGATCACCGCCGGGTGCCTGGTGGCGGCCGTGCGCGACGCCACCCCGGGGTTCGGCTCGGACGAGTCCTGCGCCCAGCCCTTCCGCGCCGACGGCCTGCTGTTCAGCCACAACGGCGCGGCCGAGGACGACGAGGCGCTGGCGGCCGCGCTCGGGGCGCCCGCCCCGGCCGGGGCCCTGGACGCCCGCACGCCCGTGGACTCGGCGCCCCTGTTCGCGCACACCGTGCGGCTGCGCCGGCAGGGCGCGGGGCTGGGGGAGGCGCTGGCGGCCACGGCGCTGGCGGCGCTGGAGGTGTCGCCGGGCCGGTACAACCTGCTGGCCAGTGACGGGCACGCCATCGCGGCGACGGCCCTGGGCGACACCCTGTACGTGCGGGCGCGGGCCGGCGGCGCCGTCATCGCCTCCGAACCGCTGGACGACACCCGGGAATGGCACAGGGTTCCGGAGTGTTCCCTGGTCATCGCCGACTCCGAAGGGATCCGAACCACCGCCCTCGCCGCACCGGCGGCCCGCGGGCGACGCGAGGAGGGGGACGCGCAATGGTCCGCACCGACCGCCACCTGACCGACGACGACCTGTCCAAGGCGCTCCGCCGGGACGTGGCCGAAGGGCTGGCCGAGGCGCCCAAGGCCCTGCCGCCCAAGTGGTTCTACGACGAGCGCGGCAGCGGGCTGTTCGAGGAGATCACCCGGCTTCCCGAGTACTACCCGACCCGGGCCGAGAGCGCGATCCTGCGCGAGCGGGCCGGGGAGGCCGTCCGCGCCTCCGGGGCCGACACCCTGGTCGAGCTCGGCGCGGGGTCGGGGGAGAAGACCCGGCTGCTGCTGGGGGCCCTGACCGAGCGGGGCGGCCCCGCCGGGTTCGTGCCCGTCGACGTCAGCGGCGACTTCCTGGAGGAGGCGGCCGGCCGCATCGCCGCGGACCACCCGGGCCTGCGGGTGCACGCGGTGGTCGCCGACTTCGAGCGCCACCTGCCGCTGCTGCCCGGCGGGGGGCGGCGCATGGTGGCGATGCTCGGGTCGACCATCGGCAACCAGACGCCCGGGCACCGCGCGGGCTTCCTGAGCGACCTGCGCGGCACCATGGAGGAGGGCGAGAGCCTGCTCCTGGGGGCGGACCTGGTCAAGGACCCGGGCCGGCTGGTCGCCGCCTACGACGACGCGCGGGGCGTGACGGCCGAGTTCAACCGCAACGTGCTACGGGTGATCGACCGGGAGCTGGGCGCCGACTTCGACCCCGGGCTGTTCGAGCACGTGGCGGTGTGGGACCCCGAGAACGAGTGGATCGAGATGCGCCTGCGCTCCCGCACCGCCCACCGCGTGCGGGTGGAGGCGCTGGACATGGAGGTCTCCTTCGCGGAAGGGGAGGAGATGCGCACCGAGATCTCCGCCAAGTTCCGCAAGGAGGGGCTCAAGGCGGAGCTGGCGGCGGCCGGGTTCGCCCTCGAACACTGGTGGACCGACCCTGCCGGGGACTTCGCCCTCCTGCTGGCACGGGCCTGAACCGCGGGCCCGGAGGCGGCGCCGTCGGGTCAGGCCCCGGCGGCGCCGCCGACCGCCGTGCCGATGGCGAAGGTCACCGCCATCGCCAGCAGCCCTCCCACGACGCAGCGCAGCGCCGCCCGCAGCGGCGCCGCCCCGCCCAGGCGGGCGCTGACCGCGCCCAGCAGCGCCACGGCCGCGGTCACCGCCGCCACCGTGGTGCCCACCCGCCAGTCCGCCGGCGACAGCGTGATCAGCAGCAGCGGGACCAGCGCCCCCACCAGGAACGACAGGAAGCTGGCCAGCGCCGCCTGCCAGGGGTCGGTCAGCTCGTCGGAGTCCAGCCTCAGCTCCACCTCGGCGTGCGCGCGCAGCGCGTCCCGGGCGGTCAGCTGCTCGGCCACCCGGCGGGCCAGGTCGGCGTCGAGGCCGCGGTCGCGGTACAACCCGGCCAGCTCCTCCAGCTCGGCCCCGGGGTCCTCCTCCAGCTCGCGGCGCTCGCGGGCCAGGGCGGCCCGCTCGGTGTCGCGCTGGGTGCTCACCGACACGTACTCGCCCAGCGCCATGGACAGGGCCCCGGAGAACATCCCCGCCACCCCGGCGACCAGGACGGCGGTGGCCGAGGCGGTCGCGCCGGCCACGCCGACCACCAGCCCGGCGGTGGACACGATGCCGTCGTTGGCGCCCAGCACCCCGGCACGGAGCCAGTTCAGCCGCGACCCCAGGCTCTCGTGGTGCGGTTCGGTGGGACGGGAATCGCCGGGCGGTCCCGGACGGCGCCGGCTCCGGCCCTCCCGCTCCGCCTTCCTGCGCGACATGGGCGCCTCCTTTCGCACGGCCCCGATCGTCTCAAGGGGGTGTGCGGGCGCGGCGGAGGCGCGCTGGCCGGCCCGGCGGCTCCGGTACGGTGAACCCCGTGATCAAGGTAGGAGTGTTCGGCGCCCGCGGGCGCATGGGAACGGAAGTCGTCAAGGCGGTCGAGTCGGCCGAGGACACCGAGCTCGTCGCGGCCGTCGACGCGCCCGAGGAGCGGGAGAAGGTGCGGGGGGCCGACGTCGTCGTCGACTTCACCCACCCCGACGCGGTCATGGACAACCTGCGGTGGCTGGCCGAGGCCGGGATCCACGCCGTCGTGGGCACCAGCGGCTTCGACGACGCGCGGCTGGCCGAGGTGGGCGACCTGCTGGCCCGCCACCCCGGCGTCAACATCCTCATCGCCCCGAACTTCGGCATCGCGGCGGTGCTGATGATGAACTTCGCCGCCAAGGCCGCGCCGTACTTCGAGTCCGCCGAGATCGTCGAGCTGCACCACCCGAACAAGGCCGACGCCCCCAGCGGGACCGCCGACCGCACCGCCCGGATGGTCGCCCGGGCGCGCGCGGACGCCGGGTGCGCGCCGATGCCCGACGCCACCACCTCCGAGGCCGAGGGGGCGCGCGGCGCCGACGTGGACGGGGTGCGGGTGCACGCGCTGCGGATCACCGGGCTCATCGCCCACCAGGAGGTGGTCTTCGGTACCCACGGCGAGACGCTCAAGATCCGCCACGACTCGATGAACCGCTCCTCGTTCATGCCGGGCGTCCTGCTGGGCGTGCGCCGCGTCGCGGACCTGCCCGAGCAGTTGACGGTGGGGCTGGAGCCGCTGCTCGGCCTGGACTGACCCCGACCCACAGCGTGATTCCGCGAATACCCCGCGCGTTCGGCGCGGGGTATTCGCGTTGTCGCGGCGCGCATTTACCCTGCTGACGGGTGAATTCCCGGCGAGGTCGAAGGGGATGCGGGGGTGGGGGAGCGGCGGAGAGCAGTCATGCTATCTTCATTAAGCCAATGATCCGATGACTCGCATGGTGATCTGGACATGCCCGTCTCGCATGCCCCCTGCTGAGCCGCTCGACTTCACTGGCCATCATTAACGCACTCGAAATGCGTGGGAAACGTCGTTTCTTCGTCTTCGGACACCATTGCCTGAAGGCGTGTTCGTCGTGCGCTGTGGAGGAAAGATGTTCCTTACCCCGTCCGATCGGGAGAAACTACTGCTCAGTGTGGCGGGGATGGTCGCCCGGGACCGCTTGGACCGCGGCGTGCGCCTCAACCACCCCGAGGCGGTCGCCCTGCTGTCCTGCTGGGCCGTCGAGCGCGCCCGCGAGGGGGCGAGCGTCGAGGGCCTGATGGCCGAGTGCACGGGCGTCCTCAGCGCCGAGCAGGTCATGGACGGCGTACCCGAGCTGGTGGACTACGTGCAGGTCGAGGCCACCTTCCCGGACGGGCGCAAGCTCGTCACCCTGAGCCACCCCATCCGCCCCTCGGCGGAGGCGCGGACGGCGTCGGGCGCCGAGTCCGCCCCCGGGGCCCTGTCCGTCGCGCCGGGCGAGGTCGAGCTGAACGCCGGGCGCGCCACCCGCACCGTCGTGGTCCGCAACGACGGCGACCGCCCGGTCCAGATCGGCTCGCACATCCACCTGGCCGACGTGAACCCGGCGCTGGCCTTCTGCGACGCCGACGGCGCGCCCGCCGACCGCTCCCTGGTCGAGGGGTACCGCCTGGACATCCCGGCCGGCACTTCGCTGCGCTTCCAGCCCGGCGACGAGAAGTCGGTGACCGCGGTGGAACTGGCCGGGCGGCGCGCCGTCCCCGGCATCCGCCCCGCCGCGGCAGCCGTGGGGGGTGGCGTGCGATGAGCCGCATCCCCCGCGAGGAGTACGCCGCGCTGTACGGCCCCACCACCGGCGACCGGGTCCGCCTGGGCGACACGAACCTGTGGGTCCAGGTCGAGGAGGACCGCTGCGTCGGCGGAGACGAGGCCGTCTTCGGCGGCGGCAAGTCGATCCGCGAGTCCATGCTGCAGTCCACCCTCACCCACGCCGAGGGCGCGCTCGACCTGGTCGTCACCAACGTGGTCGTCCTCGACCACTGGGGCGTGGTCCGCGCCGACGTGGGCGTGCGCGACGGGCGCATCGCCGCGGTCGGCAAGGCCGGCAACCCCGACGTGCAGGACGGCGTCCACCCCGACCTGGTCATCGGCCCCGGAACCGAGGTGCTGGCGGGGGAGGGGCGCATCCTCACCGCCGGCGGCATCGACTCCCACGTGCACTTCCTCAACGCCGACCAGCTCTGGGAGGCGCTGTCGCTGGGCATCACCACCTCCATCGGCGGCGGCAGCGGGCCCTCCGAGGGCAGCAAGGCCACCACCGTGACCGCGGGGCCGTGGAACCTGGCCACCACCCACCGCGCCCTGGACGCCCTGCCGATGAACCTGCTGCTCCTGGGCAAGGGCAACACCGTGGGCCGGGACGCCATGGCCGAGCAGGTCCGCGCCGGGGCCGGCGGGCTGAAGATCCACGAGGACTGGGGCGCCACCCCGGGGGCGATCGACGCCGCGCTGGGCGCCGCCGAGGCCTTCGGCGTCCAGGTCTCCCTGCACGCCGACAGCCTCAACGAGGCGGGGTACGTGCAGCAGACGCTGGAGGCGGTCCGCGGGCGCGGCATCCACATCTTCCACTCCGAGGGCGCGGGCGGCGGGCACGCCCCGGACATCATCGTGGTGGCGGGCGAGCGCAACGTGCTGCCGTCCTCGACCAACCCGACGCTGCCCTTCACCGTCAACACGGTGGCCGAGCACCACGACATGCTCATGGTCTGCCACCACCTCAACCCCGACGTCGAGGCGGACGTGCAGTTCGCGGACTCGCGCATCCGCGACACCACCATGGCCGCCGAGGACCTGCTGCACGACATGGGGGCCATCTCCATGACCTCCTCGGACGCCCTGGCGATGGGGCGCGCGGGGGAGGTCGTGACCCGCACCTGGCAGGTGGCGCACGCGATGAAGGACCGGTGGGGCACCGACTCGCCGCTGCCGGCCGACAACGAGCGGGCGCGGCGCTATGTCGCCAAGTACACGATCTGCCCGGCGGTGGCCGCGGGCATCGACCACGAGGTGGGCTCGGTCGAGCCGGGCAAGCTCGCCGACCTGGTGCTGTGGGGGCCGGCGTTCTTCGGCATCCGCCCGGCGGCGGTCGTCAAGGGCGGCGGCGTGGTTTACGCCCCGCAGGGGGACGTCAACGCCTCCATCCCCACCGCCGAGCCGATGCTGCTGCGGCCGGGGCTGGCGGCGGGCGACGCCGCGCACCTCGCGGTGACCTTCGTGGCCCCGGCGGCCCTGGAGGAGGGGGTGGCCGAGCGCCTGGGGCTGCGCCGCCGGCTCTCGGCGCTCCGCGACACCCGCGGGGTGGGCAAGGAGCACATGCCCAACAACAGCGCGCTGCCGGACATCAGCGTCGACCCGGAGACGTTCCGGGTGACGATCGACGGCTACGAGGTCGACCCGAAGGGCGCCGACCGCCCGGTGTCGGAGGTCCCGTTGGCCCAGCGCTACAGCATGTTCTGAGCCGGCGTGCCCTGTGGCACAGGGCGGACCGCACACGACATTCGGAAAGCCCAGTGACCGAGGCTCTCGGAGGTTCGGGTGGCGGAGCGTGGGGGCCGCGGTCCCGGGGTCCCAGGGGAAACCCTTCGGCCGCCCACCGCCCGTCGAGCGCAGTGCGGTATCCGGACGCCGCTGCACGGCGCGCGTGGCGGGGGACAGGACAGGGACGGGAGAGAACACCGTGAGCGGAACCGACACCGGCGCGCTGGGAGCCCTTCTGCTCGCCGACGCCCGCCTGCCCACCGGCGGCCACGCGCACTCGGCCACCCTGGAGGCCGCCCTGGAGGCGGGCATGCCCGAGGACCGCATCGCCGACTACATGCGTGCCCGCCTGGCCACGGTCGCCCGCACCGAGGCGGCCGCCGCGGTCGTCGCGCTCCGCGCCGCCGGCCGCCCCGACCCCGACTACGGCCCCGTCCAGGAGGCCCTCGCCGCGCGCACCCCCGGCCGGGCGCTGCGCGAGGCGTCGGCCTCCCTCGGCCGCGGCCTGGCCCGACTCGCCCGGCGGGTCGACGCCGCCCACCCCGCCGTGTGCGCCCTGCCCACTGCGCAGGCCGCCACCCCCGGACTGCGGCCGCTGCGCCCGGTCGTCCTCGGGGCGCTCGGCGCGGTCTTCGGCATGACCGCCGAGCAGACCGCCCGCGCCGTCCTGTACGAGGACGCCCAGACGGTGACCGCGGCCGCCCTCAAACTCCGCCCCGGCGACCCGCTCACCGCGGTCCGCCGGCTCCTCGGCCTGTCGGCCGACATCGAGGGGTCGGTCCGCGCCGCCGCCGAGACGGACGCCCCCCATGGCATTCCCGCGCACTCCGCCCCGCTCATCGACCGCTGGGCCGAGGCGCACGCACGTGAGACGAGGAGGCTGTTCGTTGCCTGAGAACACAGTGGTGACCGCCGGACCATCCGTCCGCCGTACCCTGCGCCTGGGGGTGGCCGGTCCGGTCGGCACCGGTAAGAGCTCGCTCATCGCCACCCTGTGCCGGGAGCTCTCCGGCGAGCTGGCGATGGCCGTGGTCACCAACGACATCTACACCGACGAGGACGCCCGCTTCCTGCGCAGCGCCGGGGTGCTGGCCGAGGAGCGGATCCGGGCCGTGGAGACCGGCGCCTGCCCGCACACCGCCATCCGGGACGACGTCACCGCCAACCTCGACGCGGTGGAGGACATGGAGGAGGAGTTCGCGCCGCTCGACCTGGTGCTGGTGGAGAGCGGCGGCGACAACCTGACGGCGACCTTCAGCCCGGCCCTGATCGACGCGCAGATCTTCTGCCTGGACGTGGCCGGCGGCGGCGACGTGGCCCGCAAGGGCGGTCCCGGCATCGGACGCGCCGACCTGCTCATCGTCAACAAGTCCGACCTGGCCCCCTACGTCGGCGTCGACGTGGAGCGGATGGTCGCCGACGCCGAGAAGGCGCGTGACGGGCGGCCGGTGCTCGCGCTGTCCCGCACCGACGAGCCGTCGGTGAAGGCGCTGTGCGACTGGGTGCGCGAGGTCATCGGCGCCCACCGCAGCGGCGCGCACACCCCGCAGGACCCGGGCCCGATGGCCCCGCACGCCCACGGGCCCGGGGGCGAGGGCCACGGCCACGGGCACGGGCACGGGCACTGATGGACGCCGTAGGCCAACGGTCCGCTGCCCTCGCAGTGGGCGGGGCGGACCCCACCAGGACGAGGAGCGCCGCCGAGCCGGGGCTCGACCCGTCCGAGCCGGCGGTGATCGCCGTGCGCCGGGTGGGCGACCGGACGGTCCCGGTGGCCCTGGAGACCGGGACGTTCCTCCGGCCGGGCATCATGCGCCGCCCCGGCGGCGCGCTGCGCGTGGCCCTGGCCGCGGTGCGGGCGGCGCTGTGCGCGGGGGACGACGTCCGGCTCCAGGTCGACGTGGGGCCCGGCGCCGAGCTGGAGCTCGTGGACCCCAACGGGTCGGTGGCCTATAACGCGCGCGGAGGGCGGGCGGCCTGGCGGGCGTCGGTGCGCCTGGCCGAAGGCGCGCGGATGAGCTGGACCGAACCGGCCTTCGTGGTGGCCGACGGCGCGGACGTGGTGCGCGAGGTCGACGCCGACCTTGCCGAGGGGGCGGAGCTGCTGTGGCGCGAGTCCCTGGTGCTGGGGAGGACGGGGGAGCAGGGCGGGAAGGTACTGGCGTCCACGCGGGTGCGGGCGCAGGGGCGGCCGCTCTTCGTCGAGGACCTGGACCTGCGCGATCCGCGGGTGCGGGGCCTGCCCGGGATCCTCGGCGGGAGCAGGGTCGTGGGCCAGGTGGGCCTTTTCGGCCGCGACCCGGAGGCGGGTGAGGGGCCGGACGGCCCCGACCTCCTCGACCTTGCGGGCCCGGGAGCCGTCTGGCGCTGGACGGGAGAACGCCCGTTCAAGGCGGACGCCGCCCTGACCCCGGTATGGCACGCGTGGGGCGGACACCTCTGAGGGGCCGGCACCGGGGTTCCGGGACAGCGGCGACGGCCTGGCTGGTGCCCCGCTCGCGCCTGCTGGCCGGGCGGCGGGTCGGCGGGGTGCCAGGGGGAGGGCGGCGACGACGAGGGGCGGGCGGACCCCCTGGTGCCGCTGGTCGGCCGCCGGGTCACCAGTGGTCCGGGAGAGACGGCGGCGACGGCCCGGCTGGTTCCCCGCACACGGGCCCCGGCCGGGCGGCGGGCCGCTCGCGGTGCTGGCGGTGAGCAGCGGCGACGGGTCGGCTGGTT
>NZ_ANAD01000006.1 GCF_000341245.1 Nocardiopsis halophila DSM 44494 | reverse complement strand
CCCCGCTCGCGCCTGCTGGCCGGGCGGCGGGGCTCTTCGGTGCGAGGGGGAGGGCGGTGACGACGAGGGGCGGGCCGCTCCCCGGGGCTGGCGGTCGGCCGCCGGGCCGCTCGTGGTCCTGGCCTCCCTTTTTTTCGCGTTCCGGGCATACCGGGCGCGCCGGGCGGTGTTCGGGCATCGTGAGTGGTGATACCGCCACGCAATGTGCAATCAGGTGGCGGTATCACCACTCACGATGGAGAACCGGCCCTTCCGGAGCGGTCTCCGGCGGGCCGGGCCCGCCGGGTGTCCTGTTCGTCCGGATCGGGAAGGGGGTGCGGGCTCCGCGGGCGCCCGCAGCGGCGCCCGGGGGTGGGCGGGTGTGCGGTGGCGGCCAGACCAGAACCGGATTCGGTGCCCTGTACCCCTCTTGCCGGAACCCCGAACCCGTTAACGGCGCTCTCGGTCACTCCGGGTGACCGGGAGCGGGCCGACACCGGCACGAGGCCCGGCGCGGGCGGACGCGCTGATCCTCCTCCGTCGCCCCGCCCGCCTGGATGTGCGGACGAACAGGGGTAATGCGGACATCGTGGTACCGAATCCTGTTCTGGTCTGGTCGGGATCGCACCCGGGGGCCGTCTCGGGGCGTCGATCAGCGCGCTCCCGCCCTCCCCGCCTCTGTGACGGTGCGTATTGTCCCAGGTCAGAAGGGTGTCCGTGATCGGATGGGGGCCGGCACGGGCCGAGGGGTGCCCCGCGGGCGCGCGCGGGCGGCGACCGGGCACCACCACGCGCTCTTCCCGGACCGTGGGGGCCCGGCGGCCGACCGGCAGGGCCGGGGAACCGCCCCGCTTCGTCGTCTCCGCTCCCGTCCTGGCACTGTAACGACCTACCGCCCGGCCGGTATGCGTGAGCGGGGTACCCCGCCGTGCCGTCGCCGCCTTCCCCCTGACACTGAAGAGCGCCGCCGCCCGGCAAGCAGGCTGGAGCGGGGTGCCCGCCGTCCCGTCGTTGCCGATGTTCCCGGACCGCGAGAGACCCGGCAGCCGACCAGCGAGGCCGGGGAACCGCCCCTCCTCTTCGTCGCTGCCCTCCCCTGACACTCCGACGGCCCGCCGCCCGACCAGCAGGCCGGAGCGGGGAACCAGCCGGGTCGTCGTCGCTGCTCATTGCCCCGGTGCCACCGGCCGCCCGGCGGCCGACCGGTGGCACCGGGGAACCGGCCTGCCTTCTCGTGGCTGCCGATCTCCCTGCACTCAGGCGGCCCGCCGCCGGTCGGTGGTCGAGACGGTACGTCGGTGCCTCCGGCCTCGGACCCCTCGAACGGGGAAAGGCGGCACGGGGGCGCGCTGCCCCGTGCCGCCCTCGTGCCGCTTTCGGTCTGCGACCGCTCGTGCTCAGCCGCCGAAGCCGATGGCGGTGAAGACCTGAGCGGCCAGCACGCCGCCCACGATCGGGGCCACGACCGGGACCCAGGCGTAGGACCAGTCCGAGCCGCCCTTGCCCGGGATCGGCAGCAGCGCGTGGGCGATGCGCGGCCCCAGGTCGCGGGCGGGGTTGATGGCGTACCCGGTCGGCCCGCCCAGGGACAGGCCGATCGCCAGCACCAGGAAGCCCACCAGCATCGGCGCGATGCCGGTGCCGAACAGCACCGTCAGTTCGCCGTTGCCCATCGGGTTCACGTTGGCGTTGATCCCCAGGATGCCGAAGACCAGCATGAAGGTGCCGATGGTCTCGGTGGCGAAGTTCGCCGGGATGTTGCGCACCGCGGGCGCCGTGGAGAACACGCCGAGCTTGGTGTCCTCGTCGTCGGTCTCCTTCCAGTGCGGCAGGTAGGCCAGCCACACCAGGACCGCGCCGACGAAGGCGCCGGCCAGCTGGGCGGCGAGGTACCCGGGCACCTGCGACCACGGCAGGTCGCCGATGGAGGCCATCGCGAACGTCACCGCCGGGTTGATGTGGGCGCCGCTGTACTGGCCGACGACGTAGACGGCCATCATGACGCCCAGGCCCCACCCGAAGGTGATGACGATCCAGCCGCCGTTGTTGGCCTTGGACTTGGCGAGGGTGACGCCGGCGACGACGCCGCCGCCGAGGAGGATGAGAATCGCGGTGCCGATGAATTCGGCCAGATAGACCATGGGAAGCCTCCGTGCGGGCAGGGGTGCCAGCGGGCGCGCGCGGGCGGCCGCTGCTGGTGGGGGAGAGGTAGGGGGTGGGAGCGGCGCCCGTTCCGGGGGCCCTCGCCGGGGAGGGCCCCCGGAACGGGCGCCTCGGTGCGGGCCGCCCGCTCGGGGGCGGCCCGCACCGAATCCGTGGGACCGCGCGGCGGCGCGGTCGGCGGGTGCGCCGTTCGTCCCGGTGGGCCGCCGGGGCCCGGGCGCCGGGGAGGGGCGCTCGGTGGGGCGGCGCGCGGGCCGTGGGGGAGCGGTCCGCCTTTCAGGAAGTCGGACCGGTGGGCCCGCCCAGACCTGCCCGGTGCCGACGTCTACCGGGGGCGCAGGGCGCGGCCGGGGGGTCAGGCGTTGTCGTGCTCGACCCAGCCGAGGGTGCGCTCGACGGCCTTGCCCCAGTTCCGGTACTCGCGCTCGCGCACGTCGGCGTCCATCTTGGGCGTCCACTCGGCGGCCTTGTGCCAGTTGGCGCGCAGGCTCTCCATGTCCGGCCAGAAGCCGACCGCCAGGCCGGCGGCGTAGGCCGCGCCCAGGCAGGTCGTCTCGGCCACCATCGGCCGCACGACCTCGACGTCCAGCACGTCGGCAAGGATCTGCATGAGCAGGTTGTCGGCGGTCATGCCGCCGTCCACGCGCAGCGAGGACAGCTCCACGCCCGAGTCCGAGCGCATCGCGTCCACGACCTCGCGGGTCTGCCAGGCGCTGGCCTCCAGCACCGCGCGGGCGATGTGGCCCTTGTTGACGTAGCCGGTCAGGCCGGTGATGACGCCGCGCGCGTCGCTGCGCCAGTGCGGGGCGAACAGCCCGGAGAAGGCCGGGACGACGTAGCAGCCGCCGTTGTCGTCCACCGTGCGGGCCAGCGTCTCGATCTCGGCGGCGCTGGAGATCAGCCCCAGGTTGTCGCGCACCCACTGCACCAGCGAGCCGGTCACCGCGATGGAGCCCTCCAGCGCGTAGACCGCCGGGGCATCGCCGATCTTGTAGCCCAGGGTGGTGAGCAGCCCGTTGGAGCTCATCACGGGCTCGGTGCCGGTGTTGAGCACCATGAAGGTGCCGGTGCCGTAGGTGCCCTTGACCTCGCCGGGGGAGAAGCAGGTCTGGCCGAACAGGGCGGCGTGCTGGTCGCCCAGCGCGGAGGCGACCGGGACGCCGTCCAGGAAGCCGCGGGCGTTGCCGTAGACCTCGGCGGAGGAGGTGATCTCCGGCAGCATCTGGGACGGGATGCGCATGGCGTCCAGGATCTCGGCGTCCCAGTCCAGCGTGTGCAGGTTCATCAGCATGGTGCGGCTGGCGTTGGTCACGTCGGTGACGTGCCGACCGGTCAGCTTCCAGATGATCCAGGTGTCCATGGTGCCGAAGAGCACCTCGCCGCGCTCGGCGCGCTCGCGCAGGCCCTCGACCTCGTCCAGCAGCCAGCGCAGCTTGGGGCCGGCGAAGTAGGTGGCCAGCGGCAGGCCGCAGCGCTCGCGGAACCGCTCCTGGCCGATGCCGCCGGCCAGCTCGCGGGTGAGGGCGTCGGTGCGGGTGTCCTGCCAGACGATGGCGTTGTGCACCGGCTCGCCGGTCTCGCGGTCCCACACGACCGTGGTCTCGCGCTGGTTGGTGATGCCGACCGCGGCCAGCTGGGAGGGGGCCAGGCCGCCGGCCTCCAGGGCCTCGCGGACCACGATCTGCACGTTGTCCCAGATCTCGGTGGCGTCGTGCTCGACCCAGCCGGGCTGGGGGAAGATCTGGCGGTGCTCGCGCTGGCCGACGGAGACGATCCGGCCGTCCTGGTCGAAGACGATGCACCGGCTGGACGTGGTGCCCTGGTCGATGGCGGCAATGTACTGGGTGGTCATCCGGTCACTCGCCTCTGGGAAGGGGACATCGCTGGCCGGACCGGCAGCCCCCGTGCGCGCCCGGATTCACACCGGTTCACGTGAGCGCTCGATCCGCATGACGTACGACAATGTAGTACGAATGGAGCCAAGTGTGAGCCGTGTCTCCGGAGTTGTCAAGCGGGAGTGGGAAAGCGCGGTGGCGGCCGAGGTTACCGTTCAGGATCGTCACACACCAGGGTCGCCGACCGTGTCGCCGCCGGTGAGCGGGGGTGTGCGGTCGGTGAGAGGGTGAGGGGGCGGCCGCGGCGTCGGGAGGGTCCGGGCGGCCGGAAGGGAGGGGCCGCGCCTTCTCCCGGGGCGGTCACCAGGAGTGCGCGCCCAGCTCCCGGGAGATGGACCGGGCCGCGTCCCGCACGTAGGAGACCAGCTCCATGCGCGGGCCGCCGCCGTCGGCCCCGTGCACGCGCTCCACGGCGCCGGAGATGCCCACCGCGCCCACGGTGGTGCCCCGGTGGTCGCGGATCGGCGCGGCGATCGCCACCTCGCCCTCGATGAGCTCCTCGTCCTCCCCGGCCCAGCCCCGGGCGCGCACCCGGTCCAGCTCGGACAGCAGGTCCTCGGGCGAGGTCAGTGTGGCGGGGGTGAACCGGGCCAGGTCGAGGGGGTGCCCGTTGCCGTCCTCCAGCGGCCGGCCGGGCCCGCCGTCCTCGGCGGGCACCGGCATGGCCAGCGGGTCGAACGCCATCAGCGCCTTGCCCAGGGCGGTGGCGTGCAGCGGCAGCAGCGAGCCGACCTCCAGGGTCTGCGTGCTGTCGTCGGGCCGGAAGACGTGGTGCACGACGAGCGCCTGGCCCTCGTGCAGGGTGCCGATCCGCACGCTCTCACCGCTGCGCGAGGCCAGCGAGTCGGCCCAGTTCAGCGCGCGGGTGCGCAGCTCGTTGCCGTCCAGGTAGCGGGTGCCCAGGCGGAGCAGCCCGCCGCCGAGGCGGTAGTGGCCGGTGGCCTCGTCCTGTTCGACGAATCCCACGTGCTGCAGGGTGCGCAGGATGCCGAGGACCGTCCCCTTCGGCAGCTCCATGCTCCGCGAGATCTCCGCGAGGCTGAGCCCCCGGGCCCCGCCGGCCAGGAGCCGGAGGATCCCGGCCGCGCGCTCGATCGACTGGATCCTTCCAGGCATGCGCGTGACCACTTCCTAGTACGACAATGTCACACGCAATCCTACTGGAGTGTGTGAGGCAGGCTACTCGCAGGCCGGTGCGTCGGGGACCGTGCCCCGGCCCCGGTGTCCTCCGCGGGCGGAAACCCGCGGGGGACACCAGGGTCTCAGACGCCGGTCGGCCGCTGGTCAGCGCGGGTAGCGGATCTCCACGCGGCGGTTCTTCTCCCGGCCCTCGGGGTTGTCCTCACCGTCGATCTGATTGGGCGCGACGGGGTCGGCCGAACCGTGCCCCTCGGTCTCGAAGGTGACGTCCACGCCGTCGAGCAGGGAGGCCAGCTCCTTCTCGACCGCTTCGGCGCGCTGCTCCGACAGCGGGACATTGCGGGAGTCGGAGCCCTTGGAGTCGGTGTAGCCGTCGATGTCGACGGTCTTGCCGTCGGCCTCCTCACGGAGGATGTCGGCGGCCTCCTCCAGCGCCTCCTGCGCGTCGCCGCTCAACTCGGCCTCGTCGAACTCGAACAGCACGTCGGCGGCGAGCGTCACCACCCGCTCCTCTGAGTTCTCCTCGTCCTTGAGCGACCCGTCCGCGTTCTCGGTTCCGTAGGTCAACTCCTGCACCGGGGCGGAGATGTCCAGGACGGGGGCGCTGATGTCGTGGACGGGGATCGTCTCCGGAGGGCCCGCGTCCACCTCGGCCACGATCTCCTCGGGGCCGTCCTCGTCGGCTTGGGCCGCGGTGGGCACCCCCAGCGCGAGGAGCGCGGCGGGCACCGCGAGCAGCCGCGCACGCGGCCTAGGAGAGCGGAACATTGTCGAACGTCCCTACCCTGGGGATCTTCACGTCCAGCGTCTCGACCTCGCTGGGCGGGGCACCGTACGTGGCGCTGAGCAGGACCGAGTCGTCGGGCTCAAGAGCGAGGAACCTCAGTCCGCCGGAGCACACGCACGCGTCGTCCGCGTCACGTGCGACGAGGTGCACCTTTCCGTTGTCGGAATCGACCAGCTTCACCCCTGAGACGTCCCGGTCACCACCTGGGCTGAAGGTGTTGGAGATGATGTCGCTCTCGGAGTCGCCGATGTTGGTCACGGAGAACGTCAATTCGACGGTCTCCCCGCCACGGGCGAGCGAGTGCAGGGCGACGTGCAGATCGGTCTCCAGCGTCGACACGTCCTGGCTGGCGATGGTCTCCCGGGCATCCGCGTCGCCCGGTTCGACCTTGCCGGCGTTGACCGGCTGTGCCTGGTCGGCGCCTTCTCCGCCTTCTCCGCCCTCGTCGTCGCCGCCGAACATCGAGCAGCCCGCGAGCGCCAGTGCGAGCACCCCGGCCGCGGGGACGGCCGCGGCGGATCTGAGCCGTGCGGTGTTCCTGATGGGGATGTGCATGGGGGAGACGTTAGCGCCCGTGACGCGCGGAGATCGCGGTCGGTCCGCGTCCGAATCCGGACAGTGGACACACCGGACCGTGGACACAGAGGACGGGGGAGAACCCGCGCCACCCGGGTCGGCCCCGCGCCTTCCTCAGCCCAGGGCGCCCAGGGCCAGCCCCGCCGTGAGAAGCGCGCCGAAGGCCATCTGCAACTTGCCCGTCTCGCCCAGGCCCAGGATCAGATCGCGCCCGGTCTGCCCGCCGCGCACCCGGCGCAGCGGCCGCACCGCCAGCGGCGCCGCCAGCAGCACCAGCGCCGCCCACGGGGTGACGGCGACCGCGAACAGCGCGATCACGAACGCCCCCACCAGGCACGCCTGGTACAGCAGCCGGGTGCGCCCATCGCCCAGCCGTACCGCCAGGGTGATCTTGTCGCTCTCGGCGTCGGTGCCGATGTCGCGCAGGTTGTTGATCACCAGCACCGAGCAGGACAGCAGGCCGATGGGCACCGCGGCCGCCCACGCCTGCCAGGGCACCGAGCCGACCTGCACGAACACCGTGCCGACCACGGCGACCAGGCCGAAGAACACGAACACCGACACCTCGCCCAGCCCCCGGTAGCCGTAGGGCGTGCGGCCGCCGGTGTAGTACCAGGCGGCGGCGATCGCGGCCGCGCCGAGCAGCAGCAGCCACCAGGACGAGGTCGCCACCAGCACCAGGCCCAGCACGCCCGCGGCCGCGAAGCAGCCCCAGGCCGCCAGCAGCACCTGCCGCGGCGGGGCCGCCCCCGAGCCGGTCAGCCGCATCGGGCCGACCCGCTCCTCGGTGTCGGTGCCGCGCACCCCGTCGCTGTAGTCGTTGGCGTAGTTCACACCGACCTGCAGGGCCAGGGAGACCAGCAGGGCCAGGGCGGCCTTCCACCACACGGGCGCGCCGACGCCGACCGCCGCTCCGGTCCCGACGGCCACCGGGACGATCGAGTTCGGCAACGTGCGGGGGCGGGCCCCCGCGACCCACTGGCTGAGCGTGGCCACGCGTGCGTGTTCCTCTCCGTGCGAGCGCTCCGGTCCCCGGTCGGGCGCGGCCCGCTCCGGACGGGCGGCCCCGGGGAGGCGCGTGCTTCCCGGTCAACCGTAGCGCCGGTCAGGGGCGGTCCGCCCGCCGTCCCCTGCCGTGGAGGCCGGTGGGGAACGCGACGGGCCGGGCCCTCCGCAGGGTGTGCTCCGTGGCGGTGCGTCCGCCGCAGACGGTCGCCGTTTCCGCGTGGAGTCGGGGAGATGCGAGGGGCCGGCGGCACGCCTCACCTGCGGCGGATCCCCGGGAGCCCCGCCCGCGGTGCCCCCGGGAGTCCGCTCGACGCGGAGGCGGCGGCCGTCCCCCTCCGGCATCGGCGATCCCGGCCGCCGGAGGATCGAACGGCCGGGGTGACCGGGGCCACCAGGGTCAGGCGGGCGGGACCGGAGGGGGGTCGGCCGCGATCGCCGCGTGCAGGCGGACCATGGGCAACAGGCCGCCGGCGTCCACCTCGCGGCGGGCGCCGTCCGGACGCCACCCGGACCGCTCGGCGAAGGTGCGCAGCGGGTCGCCCTTCTCCGCGACCCACAGGTGGACGGTGCGGAAGCCGTCGTCGACGAGGTGGTCCACCGCCGCGTTGAGCAGGCGGCTGCCGTGCCCGGTGCCCGCGTGCGCGGGGTCCACGTGCAGGGCGTAGACCTCGGCGTCGGTGGCCGGCCACCGGTCGGGGTCCTGCGCCGGGCCGAGGGCGGCGAACCCCACGGTGATCCGGCGGACCCGGCCGGACGCCGCACCCGGACCCTCCGGGGAGGTGTCGGTGGCGACCAGCATCCGGTGGCGGGATGTCGGAGGGCGGCCGATCGCGGCGCTCCACTGCTCGCGGAAGGCGCGTCCGGCCTCTTCCCCGGTCATCTCGGCCAGGACTTCGGCGGGGAGGCGCGGTCCGTAGGCCGCGCGCCAGGCCGCCACCTGGATGCGGACGATGTCGTCGACGTCCTCGGCGCGTGCGGCGCGGACGAAGCGCTGGGACCGGTCCTCCTGCGCGGAGGAGGACGGCTCGTGCTGGGGGGTCATGTGCTCATCGTCGCAGTCCGCACGCGCGCAGGGCCAGCGGTGGGCCGACGGCGCTCCGGCACCGGGAGGCGGTGCGCCCCCGGCGGACGCGGGGCGGAGCCAGGCCCGTGGCCGGGTCGGGACTGGGCCGGGACCGGGTAGGGGGCCGACCGCCGGGACGGGAACGGCGCACGTCCGCTTCCAGGCCGACGGCCGCCTCTGGGGCGCGCGCTCCCGAGGCCCGCCGCCCCGGGCCCCTTCACGGCGGCGGGTCGGCCGTCCGGTCTCCGTCGGGACGCCGGGCGGGCGAACGGCTCCGACGGCTCCGGCGGCGGAGCCCCCGACCCGCGGGCCGGGGGGACCCGGAGATTCCCCGGAACCAGGTCGGGGGACGTTCGACACAGGGCCTGTGCGTGGGACCATCGGGGGCGTGAGCATCATCATCCGCATCCTCGTCAACGCCCTGGCCCTGGCCGCAGCGGCGTATCTGATCACCGGAATCGAGATCGCCCCCGGGAAGCCGGCCGCGGAGCAGATCGTCACCTACGCCGTCATCGCGATCATCTTCGGCGTGGTCAACGCCGTCATCAAGCCGATCGTGAAGACCGTGGGGTGCGCCTTCTATGTGCTGACCCTGGGGCTGGTGGCCCTGATCGTGAACGCGCTGCTGCTCATGCTCACCGCGTGGGCCGCGGGGCTGTTCGGGTTCGACTTCCACATCGAGGGCCTGTGGTCGGCGGTCCTCGGCGGGATCGTGATCGCGGTCGTGAGCTGGCTGCTGAGCCTGGTGCTGCCCGACGGCGACGACGACTGAGCACCGGCCGGGGCCGCGGCACGGCCCGGAGTGCACCCGTGGGGAGGCCGGAGGGCCTCCCCACGGCGGTGCGCCCCCCCTGGCGGGCCCTGTGCCGTCACCCGGGTCAGTGCGCGGCCAGCACCAGCACGAGGGCGACCGCAGCCGGGACCGTCTGCACGAACACGATCCTCCGGCTCGCGGTCGCGGCTCCGAACAGGCCCGCCACCACCACGCAGGCGAGGAAGAACACCGAGGCCTGGAACCCCACCGGGTCGGGCGCGAACGCGCCCCACACCAGCCCGGCGGCGAGGAAGCCGTTGTACAACCCCTGGTTGGCCGCCATCGCCCGCGTCGACGCGGCGAACTCCGCGGTCGTGCCGAAGACGGCACGCGTTCTCGGGGCGGTCCACAGCAGCATCTCCAGCACCAGGATGTACGCGTGGAGCGCGGCTATGAGCAGGAGTGCGGCCGTCGCGGCGATGGTCATGGGCGCAACGCTAACCGCGAGGGCCCGTTCGCCCCGGGAGCGCCGCGCTCAGCTCAGGAAGGTGATGCACAGGGCCGCGGCGGCGATGGCGAAGACCATCACCACGCCGCTGTAGCCGAGCACCCGGCCCGCGCTCAGCCGGGTCAGCGCCAGCAGCGGCAGCGCCCAGAAGGGCTGGATGCCGTTGCTGAGCTGGTCGCCCATGGCCACCGCCATCACGCCCACGCCGGGGTCCAGGCCCAGGGACTCGGTCGCGCTGATCACGATCGGCCCCTGCACCGCCCACTGGCCGCCGCCGGAGGGCACCGCCAGGTTCACCAGGCAGGCGCTGATCAGCGCCCAGAACGGGTAGGTGAGCGGGGTGGAGAAGGAGACGAACCACGCCGCGATCTGCTCCAGGAGCCCCGAGTGCTCCATGATGCCCATGATCCCGGCGTAGAACGGGAACTGGACGATCACCGACGCCGCGCTCTTGGCGCCCTCGGCGGCGGCCGACGCGTACCCGGCCAGGGTGCCGTGCAGCCCGAGCCCGGCGATGAGGAACGTGAAGTTGAGCAGGTTGAGGTCCAGGCCGACGATGCCGCCGCGGACCAGCTCCGGGACGAGGTAGACCAGCCCGGCCGCGACGACCACGAGCACCGGAACGCGGCTGTGCATCAGCCGCTGGGCGGGGGTGAGGGCCCGGCGCTGCTCCCGGGTGAGGGCCGCGCCGCCCGGCCCCGCACCGGGCCCCTCCGCGTCCCCGGGCGCGTCCTCGATCTGCTCGGCGTCCTCCGGCCGCGGGTGCATGCTCATCAGCAGCAGCGGCGCGCCGATCAGCATCACCGCGAGGAAGACCAGGTTGAACGGCTGGAAGAGCGTCTCGCTCAGCGGCAGCACGCCGATCTGCTCCTCCAGAAAGTGCCCCTCGGTGTTGACCAGCAGCGGGGCCGAGCCCGACAGGCCGCTGTGCCACACCATCAGGCCCGTGTACCCGGCTGCGGCCAGCAGCGGGAAGTGCGCCCGGATGCCCCGCTCCCGGCACGACCGGGCGACCTCCACGGCCAGCAGGGCGCCGGAGATCAGGCCCAGGCCCCAGTGCACCGCGCCGAGCAGCGTCGCGCCGACGGCGGTCAGGGCGCACGCCGACAGGGGCCCACGCGGCAGCGCCGCCAGCCGCCGGATGCCGCGCCGGGCGGGCGGCGAGGACGCCAGGGCATAGCCGGTGACCAGCACCAGCGCCATCTGCATGCCGAACTCCAGCAGGCCCCAGAACCCGGTGTACCAGTCGTCGACCAGTCGGAGCGGCCCATGGTCGGTCAGACCCAGGGCGAGGAGGTAGACCAGCACCGACAGCCCGATCGCGAACACGAAGGCGTCGGGGATCCAGCGCGTACTGAACGCCGCGAGGGCGTTGCCGAACCGGCGCATAGGGGGATGTCCCGTCTGTCTCAATCTGCCTCATGGGGGCGGATCGCCCGTTGACAGCCGGAAAGTGTGTTGTGTGCGTCACATGAGAGTCAAGGGGGTCAGCCCCTTCATGCGGGCTCGAACGGGTTGAGGCAGGGGACCCCCGTCCGTTCGAAGTCCTTGATGTTTCGTGTGACCACGGTGAGGCCGTGGACGTGCGCGGTCGCGGCGATGAGTCCGTCGATCTCGGGAAGGCGGTCCGGAGCGCTCATCCGGGCCCATGCTTCGGCGATTTCGAGGGTGATGGGAAGGGCCCGCCGATCGAACCGCCTCGTCAGGAGTGTGATCCAACGATCCAGTGCGGTTGCTCGGGCGGCGTCGCGAGGGCGAATGATCTCGCATCCGCGCCGGATCTCACCGAGGACCATGACGCTGGTGAACAACTGCGCCCCCTCGACGGAGGAGAGCCAGGCCGTGACGTGCGGGTCGGGGACGGACCTCCTGGACTCTCCCAGCACGCCGGTGTCGAGCAGGTAGCTCATCGGGTCCCGGGCTCTTTCTGCTCTTCGGTGGTGTCGATTTCGAGAGGGAAGCCAAGGTCGCGTGGATAGCCTCGCTCCGCGACGACCTGCTCCAGTGCTTCGGCGAACATGTCGTCCCGGCCCATGGGATCGAGGAGGAGGTCCTTGACGCCTGCGTCCCGGCTCTGGAGATGCCGGTACTCCTCGATGGCGATCACCACCGCGACGTCCTCGCCGTGCTTGCTGACGTATTGAGGCCCTTCGTCCTGGACCGACCTCAGGAGGGCGCTGAATCTCTGCTTCGCCTCTTGGACCTGCCAGTGCATCGAGGTTCCTTCCGGGCGCGCGACGCGGTCACCATGGACAGTCTCGTCTGTCTCGACCGATTCGGCGAGGCGGTGGCGGGCATCATGGGGCATCGGCGTCGTATACGTCACCGCTCCCGTCCCGCGCCGACGCGTCGGCGCCTACCGGCGGGGGTGCCACGGGGTCCGCAATGCGGTGCCAGGTCGGAAAAATCCACCTCGTGGGCCTGCCGTGGCCTCACGACCGGCGGGATCGCGGTACGTTTTGCACATGGCAGCCAGCACTTCGCCGAACGCGCCCTTCGGCCAGATGTTGACCGCGATGGTCACCCCGATGCAGGAGAACGGGGACGTCGACTACGACGGCGCCGCCCGCCTCGCCACCTACCTGGTCGACGAGCAGCGCAACGACGGCCTGATCATCAGCGGCACCACCGGTGAGTCTCCCACCACCAACGATGAGGAGAAAGACCGGCTGCTTCGCGCCGTCCTGGACGCCGTCGGGGACCGCGCCACGATCGTCGCCGGGGTCGGCACCAACGACACCCGGCACAGCACCGAGCTCGCCCGCGCCGCCGAGCGGGCCGGGGCGCACGGCCTGCTGACGGTCACGCCCTACTACAACAAGCCCCCGCAAGAGGGACTGATCCGGCACTTCACCGCGATCGCCGACGCCACCGAGCTCCCGGTGATGCTCTACGACATCCCCGGCCGCACCGGAACGCCCATCGCCTCCGAGACCCTGGTCCGGCTGGCCGACCACCCGCGCATCGTCGCCAACAAGGACGCCAAGGACGACATCGGCGCCTCCTCGTGGGTGATGGAGCGCACCGGTCTGGCCTACTACTGCGGCTCCGACATGCTCAACCTGCCGATGCTGTCGGTGGGCGCCTCCGGGTTCGTCAGTGTCGTCGGCCACATCGTGGGTGCCGACCTGCACGACATGATCGACGCCTACGAGAGCGGCGACGTCGCCCGTGCGCTGGCCATCCACCGGCGCCTCACGCCCGTCTACACCGGCATCTTCCGCACCCAGGGGGTCATCACGACCAAGGCGGTGCTGAACATGTTCGGCCTGCCGGGCGGCCCGGTGCGCACCCCGCTCGCCGACGCCTCGGGAGAGCTGCAGACGCTGCTCCGCGAGGACCTGGCGGCGGCCGGAGTCAAGGGCCCGATCGGGCTGGCGCCGCACCAGGCGGTCCCCGCAAGCGTCGTGGGCGTCGAACGGTTGACGGAAGGATCCGCATGAGCCACCCGCACCCCGAACTGGGGCCGCCGCCGCCCCTCGCCGAGGACGCGCTGAGGGTCGTGGCCCTCGGCGGCCTCGGCGAGATCGGCCGCAACATGACGGTCTTCGAGTACCGAGGCCGGCTGCTGATCGTCGACTGCGGCGTGCTCTTCCCCGAGGAGGAGCAGCCCGGAGTCGACCTGATCCTGCCCGACTTCGAGTACATCCGGGACCGGCTGGACGACGTCGAGGCCCTGGTGCTCACGCACGGGCACGAGGACCACATCGGCGCCGTCCCGTTCCTGCTGCGCGAGCGCCCCGACATCCCGCTGGTCGGGTCCCGCCTGACGCTGTCGCTGCTGACGGCCAAGCTGGGCGAGCACCGGATCAAGCCGGAGACGGTGCAGGTGGCCGAGGGGGAGCGGCGCGCGTTCGGCCCGTTCGACCTGGAGTTCTTCTCGGTCAACCACTCCATCCCCGACGCCCTGGCGGTCGGGATCCGCACGCCGGCCGGCAGCCTGCTGCACACCGGCGACTTCAAGATGGACCAGCTCCCGCTGGACGGCCGCCTCACCGACCTGGCCGGGTTCGCCCGGTTCGGCGCCGAGGGCGTGGACCTGCTGCTGTCGGACTCCACCAACGCCGAGGTGCCGGGGTTCGTCACCAGCGAGGCCGACATCGGCCCGGTCATCGACAAGGTCTTCGCCCAGGCCGACCAGCGCATCATCGTGGCCTGCTTCGCCTCGCACATCCACCGGGTGCAGCAGGTCCTGGACGCCGCCAAGGCGCACGGGCGCAAGGTCGCCTTCGTCGGGCGCTCCATGGTCCGCAACATGAACATCGCCCGCGACCTTGGCTACCTGCACGTCCCCGGCGACCTGCTGGTCGACGTCAAGCAGCTGGACGACCTGCGCCCCGAGGAGGCGGTCCTGGTCTCCACCGGCTCCCAGGGCGAGCCCATGTCGGCGCTGACCCGGATGGCCAACCGGGACCACCAGATCCGCATCGAGGAGGGCGACACGGTGCTGCTCGCCTCCTCGCTCATCCCGGGCAACGAGAACTCGGTCAACCGGGTCATCAACGGCCTGACCCGCTGGGGCGCCAAGGTCGTGCACAAGGGCAACGCGCTGGTGCACGTGTCCGGGCACGCCCCCGCCGGGGAGCTGATGTACGTGCTCAACATGGTCAAGCCGCGCAACCTGATGCCGGTGCACGGCGAGTGGCGGCACATGCGGGCGCACGCCGACATCGCCGTGCGCACCGGGATGGCCGACGCGAACGTCGTCATCGCCGAGGACGGCGTGGCGGTGGACCTGCACCGCGGGCGGGTGCGCACGTCCGGCAAGGTCCAGGCCGGCTACGTGTACGTGGACGGCACCTCGGTCGGCGACGTCACCGAGTCCGCCCTGAAGGACCGCCGCATCCTCGGCGAGGAGGGCTTCATCTCGGTCGTGGTGGCGGTCGACTCCAGCACCGGCAAGATCCTCGGCGAGCCGGAGATCCACACCCGCGGCTCGGGGCTGGACGTCGAGGCCTACGACGAGGTGCTGCCCAAGATCCAGGACGCGCTGGACCGGGCCGCCGGCGACGGCGTCACCGACCCGCACCAGCTGCGCCAGCTCGTGCGCCGCTGCATCGGCCGCTGGGTCAACGACACCTACCGGCGGCGCCCGATGATCGTTCCGGTGATCGTGGAGGTCTGACCCCGCAGGGCCGGAGAGGCGAGGAACACCGCGACACGCCCGCCGTCGAGCGCGATGTGCCGCGGTGTTCCTTAGTATGCTGCGCACCATGGCCACCCGTGCGCCCAAATCCTCCCGGCGAGACAGCGGTGGCGCGTCCCGGAGCGCAGGCTCCGGGGGGAAGCGGAAGGCGCCCGCCCGCGGCGGCGCGTCCTCCTCCGGCTCCAGGAAGCGCGCCCCCGCCAAGAAGAGCGCGGCCTCCCAGGGGCCGGTCGCGATGGCCTTCATCGGGGTCGCGCGGCTGCTGCTGCTCCTGTGGAAGGGCCTGGCGCACACCGTGGGCGGGGTGGCCCGCGCGGTCGGGCGCAGCGCCCGCGACCTCGACCCCGACCTGCGCCGCGACGGCCTGGGCATGGTGCTGCTCGCGGCCGGCCTGCTCATCGCGGCCGCCGTGTGGTGGGACACCGGCGGGCCGCTGCCGGAGGCCACCCGCACCGTCGTGGTGGGCGCGTTCGGCACCTTCTCCCCGGTGCTGCCCCTGCTGTTCCTGCCCTTCGCCTGGCGGCTCATGCGCACCCCCGGCGACGGCGACACCGACGTGGGCCGCCTGGCCATCGGCAGCGCGGCGCTCCTGGGGGGCCTACTCGGCCTCATCCACATCGGCCACGGGATCCCGTGGCCCTCCGAGGGCATGGAGCCGGTCCAGCGGGCCGGGGGCCTCATCGGCTTCGCCGCCTCCGGGCCGCTCAGCGCGCTGATCACCCCGTGGGTGACCGGGGTGCTGCTGTGCATGCTCATGGTCTTCGGGCTGCTCGTGGTCACGGCCACCCCCGTGCACCGCATCCCCGAGCGCATGCGGCGGCTCTTCGGCGGCCTCATGGCGCCCGACGACGGCCCGGGCGAGGGCCTGGGGATCCTCGGCGAGGACGGCGCCCAGGAGCGCCCCAAGCGCAAGCGCAAGCCGCGCGCCAAGGCCGCCGGCGAAGGCGGTGAGGGCGCCGAGGGCCCGCTGGGCGGCGAGAACGAGCGGCCCTACGACACCCCGGTGGTGGAGACCGAGCCGCAGTCCGCCGCCGCCAAGGCCGAGGCCAAGACGGCCCCGCCGGAGCCCACCCCGGCCCCGGCCGCCACGGAGCAGCTGTCCATCCCCTCGCGGGCCATCGAGGGCGACTACGACCTGCCGCCGCCGCAGTACCTCAAGCCCGGAACCCCGCCCAAGCCCCGCACCAAGGCCAACGACGAGGTGGTGGAGGCGCTCTCCGGGGTGCTGGACCAGTTCAACATCTCCGCCGAGGTCACCGGCTTCACCCGGGGCCCCACCGTCACCCGCTACGAGATCGAGCTGGGCCCGGCGGTGAAGGTGGAGAAGGTCACCGCGCTGACCAAGAACATCTCGCTGGCGGTCAAGAGCGCCGAGGTGCGGATCCAGTCGCCCATCCCCGGCAAGTCCGCCATCGGCGTGGAGATCCCCAACACCGACAAGGACATCGTCAGCCTCGGCGACGTGATGCGCTCGGCGGCGGCCACCTCCGACGACCACCCCATGCTGGTCGGCCTGGGCAAGGACATCGAGGGCAACAACGTCGTGGCCAACCTGGCCAAGATGCCGCACGTGCTGGTGGCCGGCGCCACCGGTGCGGGCAAGTCGACCTGCATCAACGGGGTCATCACCTCGATCATGACGCGGGCCACCCCCGACGAGGTGCGGCTGATCCTGGTCGACCCCAAGCGGGTCGAGCTGACCATGTACGAGGGCATCCCGCACCTGATCACCCCGATCATCACCAGCCCGAAGAAGGCCGCCGACGCGCTGCAGTGGGTCGTGGGCGAGATGGACCGCCGCTACGACGACCTGGCCGCCTCGGGGTTCCGGCACGTCGACGACTTCAACGCCGCGGTGCGCAAGGGGCAGCTGACCGCGCCGCCCGGGAGCGAGCGGGAGTACGAGCCCTACCCCTACCTGCTGGTGATCGTGGACGAGCTGGCCGACCTGATGATGGTGGCGCCGCGCGACGTGGAGGACGCGGTGGTGCGCATCACCCAGCTGGCCCGCGCCGCCGGGATCCACCTCGTGCTGGCCACCCAGCGGCCCAGCGTGGACGTGGTCACCGGGCTGATCAAGGCCAACGTCCCCTCCCGGCTGGCCTTCGCCACCTCCAGCCTGTCGGACTCGCGGGTCATCCTGGACCAGCCCGGGGCCGAGAAGCTGGTCGGCAAGGGCGACGCGCTGTTCCTGCCAATGGGCGCGGGCAAGCCCATCCGGCTGCAGAACGCCTGGGTCACCGAGAAGGAGATCCGGCAGATCGTCGACCACTGCAAGAAGCAGGCCGAGCCCAGCTACCGCGAGGACGTGGGCAGCGCCGAGGCGAAGAAGAAGGAGATCGACGAGGAGGTCGGCGACGACCTGGACCTGCTGGTGCAGGCGATCGAGCTGGTCGTCACCACCCAGTTCGGGTCGACCTCGATGCTGCAGCGCAAGCTGCGGGTGGGCTTCGCCAAGGCGGGGCGGCTGATGGACCTGATGGAGAGCCGCGGCGTGGTGGGCCCCAGCGAGGGGTCCAAGGCGCGCGACGTGCTGCTCAAGCCGGACGACCTGCCGGGCGCCCTGGCGGAGCTGCGCGGAGAGGGCTGACCGGGGCCCCGCCGCCCGGGGCGTGCCGAACCTCGCGAAGCGGGTCGTTGACGCACTTTTACCCGCACACGGGGTGTGTCTGTTCCCTTGCGGGCCGTAGTGGTTGCACAGTGGAATGGGACGACCACGCGGAGCAGGCGGAGGCGGCGACATGAGCACGATCGGCCAGATCATCGCCGCGGCCCGGGACCGGGCCGGGTACTCGATCCAGGAGCTGAGCGCCCGCACCTACATCAGGGAGTCGGTGCTCGAAGGGATCGAGCGCGACGACTTCGGGCCGTGCGGCGGCGACTTCTATGCGCGCGGGCACATCAAGTCCGTCTGCCGCGAGCTGGGCGTCGCCTCGGCCGACCTCGTCGAGCGCTTCGACGCCGAGTACGCGAGCGGCGCCCCCTCGCCGCTGATGGGCGGGGACGCGGTCCCCACCGTCCACCCCCGGAGGACAGGGGCCGGGCAGGGCGCCGATGACGGCCAGGGTGAGGACGGCCGGGGCGAGGACGGCAAGGCCAAGAGGCGGGACCGGCGGCGGCCCGGCGGTGTGCTCCGCCCCTTCCGGGGCCCCGTCGCAGACGGCCCGAGCGGGCCCGAGGACGCCCGGCCCGAAGGGGCGGCCCCGGTGGACGAGGGCGTGGTGGTCACCCGCGGGCGCCCGTCGGACGGTGCACCGGAGGGCTCCCCGGAGGAGGAGGGGCGGCGCCCGCATGGGGAACGGGCCCCCGAGCCGCATGAGGAGGGCCCGGAGGGCGGTCACGCGGGACGCACCGGACGTGACCGCCGCGAAGCCCGTGACGGGCAGGACCGGAGGAACGCCCCGCCCGCCGGAGGCCCGGGGGAGGCCGGGAGGCGTCCCCGGGTACCGCAGGCGCCCCGGGCGCGCCCGGAGTGGAACGAGAGGCGGGAGAAGCGGGCCGTGCGGCGTCCCCCCACCGGGCCGCGGGAGGACGAGTTCGACGGCGAACTCGACGATGCGCCGTGGAGGCGCCGCTGGGGCACCGCCGCGGCGGGCGCGTCGGCGGCGGTCGGTGCGGGTGCCGCTGCGGGGGCGGCCGAGGCGGGCGGTACGGCCGACGGCGGTATCCACGGCGGTGGGGCCGCCGACGCCCCGGAAGAGGAGGACGGCGCCGGGGACCCCGGCTCCCCGTCCTCGGTCGGGGCCCTCGCGGACCGGGCGCGGCGGCACTGGCCGGTGGCGGTGGTCCTCGTCCTGGTGGTCGCGGCGGTGATCGCGGGGGTGCAGGCCTGGCCGGACGGCGGAGGCGACCGGGCGGCCGGCGAGGAGGTCGCGCGGGAGTCCGGCACGGCGGACCGGGAGGGTGCGGGGGCCGAGACGGACAAGGCGCGGCGCGAGGCCGCGACGACGGCTCAGCCGGCGATCTCCACCACCGTGCGGAACAAGCAGCGCCCGGAGGAGGTGCGGGTCCGGCTCTACGCGCTCCACCGCACCTGGCTCAGTGTCACCGACGGGGACGGGACGAGGATCTACGCCGGGGCCGTGAAGAAGGGCACCACCCGGGTGTGGAAGGACAGCGACGAGCTCCGGTTCCACCTGGGTAACGCAGGCGGCGTCCACCTGGAGGTCAACGGCGTCGAACGGGGCGTCCCGGGAGGACGGGGCCAGGTGAAGCACCTCACCATCTCCGCCGACGACCTGGCCGAGTAGCGGACGCGCCGGGCGGCCCTCTGGTCAGGCGCCGGCGGGGCCGCGGGCCATCGGGGACCCGGTGGTCACGGTGGGTGGCCGAGGGAATGCGCACGTCGTGTGCGCCTTCGGGTGCGGTGGGGGCGTCCCGGGCGACGGGCCACCGATACCGAATCGGTCCACGAAGGCGTCCTCCCTGGTCGGCGCGGGTTCGGCGAGGGCGGGCCGGTGCGGCGCACCGGGGTCGGCGGGGTGCGGCGGGCCTCCCGGACCGGTCATGGTCTTATGCTGTATGTGACAGGTGTCAATGGAACCGGCCACGGGGACGCCCGCGCCGGGCAGCTGTCCCGTTCCGGCGACCCCGGGTCCTCCGCAATCTCTAACCTTGGAAGCTATGTCATCGCGCCGTACCGTTTCGCTCGTCACCCTCGGCTGTGCGCGCAACGAGGTCGACTCCGAAGAGATCGCCGGCCGCCTGTCCGACGGTGGCTGGGAGCTCGTCGACGGCGAGGCCGATGAGAAGGCCGACGTCGTCGTGGTGAACACCTGCGGCTTCATCGAGGCCGCCAAGCAGGACTCCATCGACGCGCTCCTGAGCGCCGCCGAGGGCGGCGCCAAGGTGGTGGCGGCCGGGTGCATGGCCGAGCGCTACGGCAAGGACCTCGCCGAGGCGATGCCCGAGGCCCAGGTCCTGAGCTTCGACGACTACACCGGGATCTCCGAGCGCCTCGACGACGTCCTGGACGGGCGCGCGCTCGTCCCGCACGACCCGCGCGACCGGCGCACGCTGCTGCCCATCAGCCCGGTGGAGCGGCACGGAGGCGACGCCCACGTGCCCGGCCACGGCGCGTTCGCCCCCGCGCCGCTGGACCCCCTGCCCGAGGGGGTGGCCCCGGCCTCCGGCCCGCGCGTCCCGCGCAAGCGCCTGACCGGCGGCCCGGTCGCCAACCTCAAGATCGCCTCCGGCTGCGACCGCCGCTGCTCCTTCTGCGCCATCCCGGCCTTCCGCGGCGCCTACATCTCCCGCCGCCCCGACGACCTCGTCCGCGAGGCCGAGTGGCTGTCCGGGCAGGGCGTCCGCGAGCTCTTCCTGGTCAGCGAGAACTCCACCTCCTACGGCAAGGACCTGGGCGACCTGCGCGCACTGGAGTCGCTGCTGCCGCGCCTGGCCGGCGTGGAGGGCATCGAGCGGGTACGGGTCAGCTACCTGCAGCCGGCCGAGGTCCGCCCCGGCCTGATCGAGGTGCTCACCGGCACCCCCGGCGTGGTGCCCTACTTCGACCTGTCCTTCCAGCACGCCAGCGGCCCGCTGCTGCGCCGGATGCGCCGCTTCGGCGACCGGGAGCGCTTCCTGGAGCTGCTGCGCACCGTGCGCGCCGCGGCCCCCGGGGCCGGCGCCCGCTCCAACTTCATCGTCGGCTTCCCCGGCGAGACCGAGGAGGACTTCGCCGAGCTCACCGCCTTCCTGGAAGAGGCGCGGCTGGACGCCGTCGGCGTCTTCGGCTACTCCGACGAGGACGGCACCGAGGCCGCCGGCCTGGACGGCAAGGTCGACGAGGAGGTCGTCGCCGAGCGCGTGGACCGCCTCAACCGCCTCGCCGAGGAGCTGATGTCCCAGCGCTCCGAGGAGCGCGTGGGCGAGCGCGTCGACGTGCTCATCGAGAACGACCTGGAGGACGGCACCTACGAGGGCCGCGCCGCCCACCAGGCGCCCGAGGTCGACGGCGGCACCCTGGTGCGCGGCACCGGTCTGGCCGTCGGCGACCTCGTGCCCGCCACCGTCGTCGAGGCCATGGGCGTGGACCTGGTCGCCGACGCCGACGCCCTCGACCGCTCCCCGGACACCCGATCCCCGGACACCCGATGAACGCGCAGGAATCCGTGCCCGCCCCCGCGCCCCAGCACCCGCCGGTCTGGAACATCGCGAACGTGCTCACCATGGTCCGGCTGGTCATGGTGCCGCTGTTCGTGGTGCTCATGTTCCTCCCCGAGACCGGGTGGCGCTACGCCGCGTTCGCGGTCTTCGTCGTGGCCGCGGTCACCGACCGCGTCGACGGGGAGCTGGCCCGCCGCCGCAACCTGGTCACCGACTTCGGCAAGATCGCCGACCCGATCGCCGACAAGGCGCTGACCGGCTCGGCGCTGGTCGTACTGTCGCTGCTGGGCGAGCTGTGGTGGGCGGTGACCGCCGCCATCCTGGTCCGCGAGTTCGGCATCACCCTGCTGCGCTTCGCCGTCATCCGGTACGGGGTGATCCCGGCCAGCCGCGGCGGCAAGCTCAAGACCGTGCTCCAGGTGGTCGCGATCGCCGTCTACCTGTTCCCGCTGCCCGAGCCGCTGCACCTGGCGGCCCACGTGCTCATGGGCGCCGCCCTGGCGGTCACTCTGTGGACCGGCGGCGACTACGTGTTCCAGGCCTTCCGGCTGCGCCGCAAGGCCCGCAAGGCGGGCGGCGACGGCGCCGAGCCGGAGGGGGAGGGCTGAGCCCGGCCCCGGGCCGGGACGGGCCGCCCGACGCCGAGCTGCACGCGGCCGCCGAGGCCGCGCTCGCCGCTCTGGGCGCGGCGGGCGCGACCCTGGCCACCGCCGAGTCCCTCACCGGGGGCCTGATCGGCGCCGCCGTCACGGCGGTGCCCGGGGCGTCCGCCGTCTACCGCGGCGGCGTCGTCGCCTACGCCACCGGCGCCAAGGCCGGGCTGCTGGGGGTCCCCGCCGGACTCCTCGCGCGCGAGGGCGCCGTGCACCCCGGCGTCGCCGCGGCGATGGCCGAGGGGGCGCGGTCGGCGCTCGCGGCCGATTTCGGCCTCGCCGTCACCGGGGTGGCCGGACCCGAGCCGCAGGACGGCCGACCGGTCGGCCGCGTCTACGCCGCCGTCGCCTCGCGCACCGCCGTGACCAGGGTGGACCGCCTGGATCTGGACGGCGGCCGGGACGCGGTCCGGCGTGCGACCGCCCTGGCGGCGCTGCGCGCCCTGGCCGCCGAGGCCGCTCGGACCGCCGGGGAATAGGCGGTCCCAGGCCGTTCAAGGCGCCCGAACCGGGGAACAAACCGACACCAAGATCGCGTTACCCCTCCAGCGAACAGCTGGCCATGAGGTGCGACGATCAGGCGGCGGACAGGTACGGTGTTTTTATGATGGTCGCTACCGCTGGGAGGGAGCGCGAATGATGGTCCTGCTTCGTCACCTGCTCGGTGACGTGCTACGGCGGCTTCGGCAGCGACAGGGCCGCACCCTCCGCGAGGTGTCGGCAGAGGCCCGGGTCTCCCTCGGCTACCTTTCCGAGGTCGAACGCGGGCAGAAGGAGGCCTCCTCTGAGCTGCTCTCCTCGATCTGCGGTGCCCTCGGCGTCCCCCTGTCCCAGGTGCTGCGGGAGGTCGCGGACCAGCTGGCGCTCGCGGAACTGCAGGAGGCGGCGATGCTCAGCGGCTCGGTCCCGGCGGAGCCCGTGCCCGACGACCGCCTCGACATCGACCAGGTGCCCGACCGCGTCCCCGACGTGGTGGACATGGTCGGCGTCTGAGGACCCTCCGCCCGCACCGCCGGACGGCGCGCGCAGGGCGGACCGTGTGCGANGCGCCCCCGATGTGTCGGGGGCGCCGCCGATGTGCTTCACCCGTGCTCTCGGGAGCCTCAGCTCATCCAGGCGTCGGGGTCCTCGGCGAGCCGGCGCACGCCGTCGGGGAGCTTCCCGGTGGACAGGTGCTCCAGGTTCACGCTCTCCAGGATCGACCGCTCGCTGGCGCGCAGGGCGATCCAGACCATCTGCAGGTTGCGGGCGGCGCCGTCGTAGTCGACGTCCTCAGGGCGCTCGCCGCGGACGTTGGCCAGGGGGCCGTCCACCGCGCGGATGATGTCGGCCAGGGAGATCTCGGCGGCCGGGCGGGCCAGCCAGTAGCCCCCCACGGGGCCGCGCTGGCTGCGCACCAGGCCGGCGCGGCGCAGCTGGGTGAGGATGTTCTCAAGGAATTTTCCGGGTATGGCCTGGGCGCGCGCGAGCTGTTCGGCCGTAACCGGACCGCCGCTGGCGGCGGAGAGTTCGGCTGCGGCGCGCAACGCGTAATCGACCCGGGCAGAAAGGCGCATGCTGCGATTATGCCGTGAATCGAGGGGAGTCCGGTTCAAAGGGGCGGGGGTGTGGCGCCGCTGCGGGCGGGATCGGGGCCATCGGGGCGCCTCCACTGCTCGTCGTCCTGGGCCGGGGAACGGGGGGCCGGGGCGGTGCCGGAACCGGTCCGCACGCTCCACCCTAGCCGAGCCGGGTCCGGTGGAGGCGGGCGGCAGGGGCGCGTTCCGCCGGTTCGGTGTCCTGCCTCCCTGCCGCCCCGCATCCTCACCGCACCGGGGCCGGGACTCCGCCGAGCAGTTCGGCGACGCTCTGGCCGTTCACCCGGGCGGCGCCGTAGCTGCGCACGTGCGCCCGGCACTCCGGGCGCCACACCGGCAGCCCCATCTCCACCACCACGGCGTCGGGCCGCGCCCGGCACAGCGCCTCCACGAAGTCCCGGGTGTCCGGGTAGCGGTGGGCGTCGCGCACCACCGCCACCAGCGGCCGCCCCTGCGCGCGGGCCAGGACCCGCCGGGGGGAGTCGTGCTCGGCCCGGATCCGCTCGGTCCCGGGGAACCACGGCGACAGCCCCCACGGCACCTCGCCCACCGCGATCCCGGCGGGGGCGTCCAGCTCCACCACGTACGGGTCGGCCAGTTCCTCGGCGGAGGGCAGCACGCCCTCCACCCGCACCGCGCGGCGCGCGCCCTCCAGGCCAGGGGCGGCCGGGGCGTCCGCAGGGGGTGCGGGCTGCCGAGCGGTCCACCGGCGCACCTGCGCGGTGCGCTCGGCCGCCTCCTCCAGCCGGGCGGCGGGCAGCCGCCCGTCGCGGACCGCGTCGGTGACGGCCCGGCGCACCGCCGCCACGTCGTCGGCGTAGCGGAAGCGGCCCAGGCACAGCAGGTCGCACCCGGCCTGCAGGGCGCGCACCGCCGCCTCCGGGACGCCGATGTCGCCGCTGACCCCGTCCATCTCCAGCGCGTCGCTGATCACCATGCCGGTGAACCCGAGCTCGCCGCGGAGCAGGCCGGTCAGCGCGGTGGGGCTGAGCGTGGCCGGGCCGTCGACGTCCAGCGCGGGCAGGGTGATGTGCGCGGTGAGCACCGCCTGCGCCCCCGCCTGGACCGCGGCGCGGAAGGGCCGCAGCTCGCGCTCGCGCAGCACGTCGGCGGGGGCGTCGACCACCGGAAGGTCCAGGTGGGAGTCCTGCGTGGTGGCGCCGTGGCCGGGGAAGTGCTTGGCCGCGGCGGCGATCCCGGCGCTCTGCAGCCCCCGCACGGCCGCGCCGGCGTGCCGGGCCACCAGGTCGGCGTCGGAGCCGAAGGAGCGGGTGCCGATGGTCGGGTTGTCCGCGGCGGTGTTGACGTCCACCGACGGTGCCAGGTCCAGGGTCAGGCCCAGGCCGCGCAGTTCGGCGCCGAGGCCGGCGTGGACCTCCTCGGTCAGGCCGGGGTCGTCGATGGCGCCCAGCGCGGCGTTGCCCGGGTAGTCGCTGCCGGCCGCCTGGCCGATGCGGGTGACGTCGCCGCCCTCCTCGTCCAGGGAGATCAGCGGCGCGTCCGCGGCCTCGGCCAGGGTGCGGTTGAGCGCGACCAGCTCGGCGGGGCCCTGCGAGAGGTCGATGTTGTTGTGGAACAGGCACACGCCGGCCAGGCCGTCGGCGAGTCCGTCCAGGATCCAGCGGGGCGCGGTGGTCGACTCGAAGGGAACCAGAAGCGTGGCGTTGGCGAGGCGGTCCAGGCTCGGATCCGCAGTCATGGAGGCTCCGTTCATTGCGGGTGCGCCGTGCGCGGGCGCGCAGGCGCGCAGAGTGAGGGGGTGCGGACAGGGGAGGGCGCCCGCGCGGGCGGGGCGCCGCCCGCGCGGGCGCCCGGTCCGGCGGCCGCGGGTCAGCCTTTGACCGCGCCCATGGTCAGGCCGGAGACCATGCGCCGCTGCACGAAGAGGAAGAACACCATCACCGGGATGGTCAGCAGCGTGGAGGCGGCCATGATCGCCCCCCACTCGGTGCCGGTCCGTCCGAAGTAGTAGGACAGCGTGAGCGGGAGCGTGTAGAAGTCGGTGCTGCGCCCCAGGAAGGTCAGCGCGACGATGAACTCGTTCCAGGCGGTGATGAAGGCGAAGATGCTGGCCGCGACCAGCCCCGGCGCCACCAGCGGCATCAGGATGCGCCAGAAGATCACCGCGTTGGAGGCGCCGTCGATGGCGGCGGCCTCCTCCAGCTCCTTGGGCACGGCGGCCACGAAGCCCCGCAGCATCATGATGGTGATCGGCAGGGCGACGGCGGTGTAGACGATCAGGATGCCGGTGAGGTTGCCGAGCATCGTCACCCCGGTGGCGTCCTGGATCTGCCGGAAGTTGATGAAGATCGAGATGATCATGGCTTCCATCGGCACCATCTGGATCACCATCAGCAGCACGATGAAGGCGGTGCGCAGGCGGAAGCGGAAGCGCGCCACGGCCACCGCGGCCAGCAGCGACAGCAGCGCCGCCACCAGCACCGAGCCCAGGGTCACCGCCAGGCTGTTGAGCAGGAACTGCCAGAAGCTCACCCCGGGCAGCAGCTCCCCGTTGATCACCCGGTCGAAGTGCTCCAGGGTCAGGGTGCGGGGGAAGACCGACTGGTCGCGGGAGAAGATCTCGCCCTGGGAGCGGAACGCGGTGGCGACCATCCAGTAGACGGGGAAGACCGAGAAGAGCAGGACGGCCGTCCCGGCCAGGTACAGCCCGGCCTTGCGCAGCCGGGCCGCCGGGGAGCGCCGGCGGCGGGGCGCGCGGTGCGTGCGCGGGGCGCGGTTCGCGGGGGGCGCGGAGGTCGCGGTGGCGGTCATCGGGTCTCCCCCTGGCGGATCATGATGCGCAGGTAGTAGGCGGTGACGATGAGGATCATGATGGTCATCACCACCGCGATCGCCGAGCCCATGCCGTAGCTGGGCGGGCTGGCGCTGAACCCCTGCTGGTAGATGTAGTAGCTGAGCAGGTAGACGGACTTGTTCTGGAAGCCGTTGGCGAGGATGTAGAGCTGGGTGAACACCCGCAGGTCCCAGATGATCTGCAGCACCAGCAGCAGCGCGAACAGCGGCCGGAGCATCGGGAAGGTGACGCTCCAGAAGCTGCGCCAGGGGCCGGCGCCGTCCACCCGGGCGGCCTCGTAGAGCTCGGAGGGGATGCTCTTGAGGCCGGCCAGGACCGAGACCGCGATGAACGGGAACGACTGCCAGACGATCACCATGATGAGCACGGCGAACAGCGACACCGGTTCGAGGAACCAGTTGTACTCCCGCCAGCCCGAGCCCACCAGCCAGTCGGGCAGGGCGTCCAGCCCCACGTTGACCAGGCCCCGGTCGGGCATGAACAGCCAGCGGAAGATCAGCGAGGCGCTGATGGCCGGGGTCGCCCAGGCGAGCATCATGCCCACCGCCACCACGGCGGAGAACCACTTGGGCAGCTTGTTGAGCAGGATGCCCACCAGGGTGCCCAGCACCATGGTGATGCCGACCATGAGGCCGGACACCACCACGGTGTTGCGCAGGATCGTCCAGAACTCGGGGTCCGTCAGCAGGCGCCGGTAGTACTCCAGCCCCCGGAACTCGGGGGCGGGCGCGTTCGGCATCAGGTGGCGGGTGGTGAACCCGTGCATCGAGTACCAGACCATCTGCACGATCGGCCAGAGCAGCACGACGGCGAGGATGACCACGGTCGGGACGATGAGCAGGTACGGGGTGCCGATTCTGAGGCGCGGGCCGCGGCGGGGCCCGGGCCCGGCGGGGGCCTCGGGCCCGCCCGCCCGGTCGTCGGGCGGCGCCTTTTCGACGGTCTGAGCCATGGCGGGACTTCTCGATTCGGGTGGCGTAGCGGTCCTGGGGAGGGTGGGGCGGGGCGAGGGGCGGCGGGGCGGCCGTGAGGGGTGGACGGCCG
>NZ_ANAD01000005.1 GCF_000341245.1 Nocardiopsis halophila DSM 44494 | reverse complement strand
GGGGGGGGGGGGGGGGGGGGGGGGGGCGGGGGGGGGGGGCCGCCCCGGGGGGGGGGGGGGGGGGGGGGGGGGGGGGGGGGGGGGGGGGGGGGGGGGGGGGGGGGGGGGGGGGGGGGGGGGGGGGGGGGGGGGGGGGGGGGGGGGGGGGGGGGGGGGGGGGGGGGGGGGGGGGGGGGGGGGGGGGGGGGGGGGGGGGGGGGGGGGGGGGGGGGGGGGGGGGGGGGGGGGGGGGGGGGGGGGGGGGGGGGGGGGGGGGGGGGGGGGGGGGGGGGGGGGGGGGGGGGGGGGGGGGGGGGGGGGGGGGGGGGGGGGGGGGGGGGGGGGGGGGGGGGGGGGGGGGGGGGGGGGGGGGGGGGGGGGGGGGGGGGGGGGGGGGGGGGGGGGGCGGGGGGGGGGGGACGGCCCCCCCGCCTGTGAGGGGGCCCGGTCTACTCGACTTCCTCGTTCAGGGTCTCGGTCAGGTCCTTGTTGGCCTGCTCCATGACCTCGTCCACGTCATCGCCCTGGACGATCTCCAGCACCGCCGAGGGCAGGATCGCCTGGTCCTGGTCGGCGGCGTTCCAGCGCGGGGTGGCGGGGAAGAACTGGGTGTGCTCCATCTGCTGCGCGCCCGCGGCCTTGACCGGGTCCTCCTGGTAGGCGGGGTCGTCCAGCAGCTCGGGGTAGGCCGGGAAGTAGCCCGCGGCGTCGGCGTAGCCCTTGCCGCCCTCCTTGTCGGCCATCATCGTGAGCAGCTCGGCGGCGTACTCGGGCGACTCGGTGGTGGCGAAGACGCTGAGCGCGGAGCCGCCCGCGAAGGCCGGGGCGATGCCCTCGGCCCCGGGGATGGGCGCGGCGGAGACCTCCTCCAGCAGGGCCGGGTCCTCGGCCTGCTCCTCCATCTGGCCCATGGCCCAGCTGCCGTCGATGTACATGCCCAGCTCGCCGTTGGCCATGTCGGCCAGCGGGACCAGCTCGTTCTCACCGACGTAGGACTGCGGGGAGATCTCCTCCTCGGCGGTCAGCCCGGCGTAGAACTCGACGGCCTCCTTGGCCTCGTCGCTGGTGAGCTGCCCCTGCCACTCGCCGCCCTCCTGGGTGGCGATCTGGCCGCCGTTGCTCCAGATGAAGCTGGCGATGCCGTTGGTGAAGTCGGTGGGGGCGGCGAACCCGGGGACGTCGTGCTCGTCCTCGATGGCCTGGGAGACCTCGACCAGCTCGTCCCAGGTCGCCGGGGGCTCCATCCCCAGGTCGTCCAGCCAGTCGGCCCGGTAGTACAGGGTGCGCACGCCGGCGAACCACGGGACGCCGTACTGCGCGCCGTCGTACTGGCCGTACTCCAGGGCGCCCTGGTCCAGGTCGCCGGCGTCCTCCCAGTCGGCGATGTGGTCGTCGAGCGCGAGCAGGGCGCCCTGCTGGGCCCAGTTGGAGGTCTGGTCGTTGCCGACCTCCAGGACGTCGGGCGCGTCGCCGCCGGCCATCGCGTTGGTGATGGACTCCTGGGCGTCCTCCCAGGGGACGAACTCCACCTCGATCGCGGTGTCGGGGTAGGTCTCCTGGTAGCGCTCCTCGATGCCGTCGAAGTACTCGACGAGGGGGTCCTGCGCGGTGCCCATGACCCACACGGTCAGGCTGTCGGGCGCGCCGGACGGGTCGGCACCGCCCTCACCGCCTCCTCCGCCGCAGGCGGCCGCGAGCAGGACGACCGCCGGAACGGCCGCGATCTTCGGGAATCTCACTGGTTCTCTCCCTTCACGCGTCGCCACGCGCGCGACCGTGCGTCGAAGAAGACGCCCCCCGGTCATCTCTGGGTCGGCTACGAACGCTGTGCGGGCTTCGTCATGGGTGCGGGGGTGTGCTGGTATAGCTCTGGTACGCCGTTCGGTCGCGCGCCGCCCCCGCCTCCGGGGATCCGGAGTCCGGGGGTGTGAACGAGACCTGGTTCACGTTGGCCGTTAAACTAACAGGAAACTTTCTTAACTAATAGGGATGGGGGTGTCACGGTTATGTCTCGACGCCCGGGGACCCCGCGGCTGCTGCGGCAGCTCAACGACCGTGCCGCGCTGGAGCTCCTCCTGACGTCGGGGCCGCTGACGCGTACCCAGCTGGGACGGGAGACGGGGCTGTCCAAGGTCACCGCCTCACAGCTGCTCTCCCGCCTGGAGGAGCGCGGCCTGGTGCGGGTCGCGGGAAGCCAGGCCGGGGGCCGCGGCCCCAACGCCGCGCTGTACGAGGCGGTGCCCTCCAGCGCCTACGCGGTGGCGCTGGAGGTGGGGGCCGCCGAGGCCACCGCCGCCGTCGCCGACATCACCGGCGCGGTGGTGGAGCAGGGCACCATCGACCCGTCGAGCGCCTCCGACCCCGTCGGGGCGGTGTGCTCCCTGGTGGCCAAGCTCGTGGAGAGCGCGGGGGTGCCGCCCGAGCGGCTCAACGCCTGCGTCATCGGCACGCCCGGCGTGGTCGACCCGCGCACCGGGGCCGTGCGGTTCTCCTTCGACCTGCACGCGTGGCTGGAGGGGGTGTTCGACGCGCTCGGCGCCGAGCTGGGACGGCCGGTGCTGATCGAGAACGACGTCAACCTGGCCGCCATGGCCGAGCACGCCGAAGGGGCGGCGCGCGACGAGCGGGACTTCGCGCTGATGTGGCTGTCCGGCGGCGTGGGCATGGCGATCATGCTGGACGGACGGATCCGCAGCGGCCGCTCGGGCGGCGCCGGCGAGATCGGGTACCTGCCGGTGCCCGGGGCGCCGCTGCCGCGCGACGTGGGGCGGCCCGGCGGCTTCCAGTCGCTGCGCATGCAGGACGGCGGCATCGAGCACGGGTTCCAGTCGCTGGTCGGCGGCCGCGAGATCGTCGCGCTGGCCGCCGAGCACGGCGTCACCGGGGCCGGGGCGGCCGAGGTGATCACGGCGGCGCGCGACGCGGCGGCCGAGGACCCCGGCGGGCGCGGCGCGGCCTTCCTCGACCGGTTGGCCGAGCGCATCGGCCGGGGTGTGGCCGCGGTCTGCGTGGTGCTGGACCCGGGTCTGGTGGTGCTCGGCGGGGAGGTGGCCCGCGCGGGCGGCGAGGAGCTGGCCCGCCGCGTCGCCGAGGCCGTCCCCGCCATCGGCCCGAACGCCCCCGAGGTCGGCGTCGGCCGCGTGGAGGAGCCGGTGCTCCGCGGAGCGCTGCTCCTGGCCCTCGAGAACGCGCGAGAGGAGCTCTACGCGGCGGTCGCCGAGTGAACCCGGACCGGACCCTGATCCTCGGCCGGGCCGGTGCGCCGGGGCGGGGTCCTGCGGCCAAGGCCCTGGCCGATCAGAACCGCTTCCTGGTCGTCCGGTCGTCACCCGACCGGGCTCGAGGGGTGCGTTCCTGCCCGGAGCAGCGCACCTGAGTGCGGACGAAGGCCGGGTGGGCCCCGCGCCGGTGGCGCATCACGGCCAGGTGTAGACCACGCCGGTCGCCTCCTCGGACAGGGTCCACAGGCGGGCGGCCGCCGCGTGGTCGCGCGCGGCCGTGCTCGGCCGGCAGAACCGGGGAGCACCGCGCAGACCGAAGAACCCCCTCGGCCCGACGTAGGCGCCGCCCCGCACGTCAGGATCGACCGCCGCCCGCACGGTCGGCAGCGCGCCGCCGAGGTCGGAGTGGCCGATGGTCCCCGCGGCCCCGGCCAGGAGGCTCCCCAGACGGGGCCGCCCATCCAGCGACGGCCCGGCGGCGGCGAGGTCGGTGCCGGCCATGCCGGGGTGGGCCGCCGCGGACAGCAGCGCGCCGCCCTCCCGTTCGGCGCGCCGGTGCAGCTCGCCGCTGAACAGCAGGTTGGCCAGCTTGGATCCGGCGTAGGCGTCCCACCGCCGGTAGCGGTCCGGCCCTCCGTCCACCGTGAAGCGGGTGGTCCCGATCCGGTGGAGTTCGCTGCTGACGGTGACGACGCGTGGGGCCTGCGCGGCCAGCAGGCGCGGCAGCAGAAGCCCGGTGAGGGCGAAGTGGCCGAGATGGTTGGTGCCGAACTGCATCTCGAACCCGTCCGCGGTGGTGCGGTAGGGCAGGGCCATCACCCCGGCGTTGTTGACCAGGATGTCGATCCGCTCGGCGGGCGGGTCCTCGGCGAAGGCGCGCACGGATGCCAGGTCGGCGAGGTCGAGCAGGGCGAGCTCGGCCTTCGCGCCGGGGGTCTGGGCCCTGAGCCGTTCGAGGGCGCGCTCGCCCCGCTCGGCGCTGCGGCAGGCCAGGACCGTGTGCGCACCGAGGTGGGCGAGCAGGCGTGCGGCCTGGAAGCCGATCCCGCTGTTGGCGCCGGTCACCACGGCCACGCGGCCGTCGAGGCGCGGTGCGTCCTCCGGGCGCCAGGGGGTCGCACCCATCGGAACCTCCGTCGGGGGTCGGGGGCGGGGAAGAGCGTTCGACGAACACTACAAGCGCCACTGTGCCAACGAAAGTTGTCATGGTTGGTGCCGAGGGGACTGCCCTCGTCAGGGCGCGTCGAGGGCGCGCCGCATCGCGATACGCGGGGCCACGGCGATCCCGGCCCGCCCCTCGGCCCGCCACTGTTCGGCGAGCCCGGGGCCCCAGGCCTCGCGGGGGAGTTCACGGAAGCCGTGGCGTGTGTACCAAGGGGCGTTCCACTCCAGGTCCCGGAAGGTGGTCAGGGTGATCGCGGTGAACCCGGCCTCCCGGACGCGTGCGCAGGACGCGTCGAGGAGGGCGCGGCCGATGCCGCGCCTGCCGTGGTCGGGATGGACGGCGATCTGCTCCAGGTGCGCGGCCCCGTCCAGCTCCACGAGCGCCGCGAGCCCTGCGGCCCCGGCGCCGTCCGCGCCGTCGGTGCCGCCAGTGCTGCCAGTGCCGTCGGTGTCGCCGCCGGCCTCCTCGGCGACCAGCACGGCACCGAACCGGCCGGGGGAGCGCCGCTGCCCGTCGGGGCCGACGGCTCCGAGGACATGGGTGAGCAGCTCACGCGGGTCGTCGGGGGGAAGCACGAGCCCGGCGTCGGCGAACATCCCGTCCGCCGCCAGGCTGACCTCGACGACCCGGGGGACATCGGATTCGCGCATGTCCCGGGTGACAGGGAAGGACGGTTGCACCACCGAGACCGGCTCCTTTCACTCACGCTCGCCCGGCATCCTCCCGCGCGGGCCGGTCGGAGGCACCTTCTTTTCTGTTCCTCTGTCCCAGGGGGCGGGAGCAGCGNGGGGGGCGGCCCCCCGCCGGTCAAGGGGGAAGGGCGGCGACGAAGGAAGCGGGGCGGTTCCCCGGGGCTGCCGGTCGGCTGCCGGGCTTCTCGCGGTCCCGGGTGTCGGCGGCGACGGCACGGCGGGTGCCCCGCTTCTGGGCCCCGGCCAGGTGGCGGGTTCCGGGTGGTCCGGGTGGCCGCGGGGCCTGCTCGCGCGTGTCCGCGGTGGCCGATCGGGGCGCGCCGTGCACCATTGCGATCAGCGGGCCCCTTCTGAACTGGGGGGATACGGACGGTCATGAGGCGGGGCGGGCCCGAGCGCGCCCACCGACGCCTCATCGGGGGCTCCAGGCGCGATCGCGGCTAGACCAGAACGGCGTTCGGTGAACAAGGGTCCGGAATGGTGTCGTCTGCGGGTCTTTGCGGGGGAGGGGGTGCAGGTGTCGGGGCGGGGTGGCGGCCCCTGTGGGAGTCCGCTCGGCCGGTGTCCCCGTTTTGGTCACCCAGGGTCAGGGTGGGGGTTGTAAACGGGCGTTGTGTGCCGGTAGAAGGGGGCTCCGGTACCGAATCCGGTTCTGGTCCGGCCGCCGCCGTGCACCCGCTCCGTCCCGGAGGCCGATCCGGGGTCCGGGAGGGCCTCTCAGTCCCTCTCATCCGGACAATCCGGGCGATGGGACGGGGTGTGCGGGCGGGGGCGGGCAGAAAGGGCCAGGTCGGGCATCGTGAGTGGTGGTGTCGCCACCCAAGGTCGTGGCCGCTGGGG
>NZ_ANAD01000004.1 GCF_000341245.1 Nocardiopsis halophila DSM 44494 | reverse complement strand
GTATTACCCCGACTTTCCCGAGATCAACGGGGGCGTCGATACGGGCGGCAGGCAGTGCCCCGGGGGGGCGGCCGGGGCCCGGAGAGTCCCACTACGCCAGCGGACACGACCGGCGGCGCTCTGGGGTGCGTGGGGCCTGCTCCCTCTTCAGATCCGGAAAGCGGGGCGCCTGGCGGGCCATGTCCGTCGGAAACCGCCCCAGAAGGGCCTGTTCTTCGACGAGAGTGGTGGCATCGCCACGGAATTGCACATTCCGTGGCGATACCACCACTCTCGATGCAGAGGGTTCTCGTTTGTGCCGCCTCGCGCGCCCGGTATGCCCGGAACGCGAAAAAGAAGGGGCCCTCCAGGGCGGCAGGCCACCCGGCGGCCGACCGCCGGCATCGGGCAGCCGCTTCGCCTCGTCGTCGCCGCCCTCCCCTTGCGCCGAGGGGGCCCGCCGCTCGGCCGGGGGCCGAGAGCGGGGAACCGGCTCTGCCGTTGCCGCCATCCCTCCCGGACCACGGGTGACCCGGCGGCCGACCGGCGCCCCTGGGGAACCTCCTGGCTTCTTCGTCGCCGCTCATCTCCCTGCACCGCAGGGGCCCGGCGCCCGGCCGGGGCCCTGGAGCGGGGCACCCGCCGTTGCTGCTGATCTTGCTGGACCGCGAGAAACCCGGCGGCCGACCGGCGACCCCGGGGAACCGCCCCGCTCCTTCGTCGCCGCCCACCGCCCCGGCCTGCGGCGGCCCGGCGCCCGGCTTGGGGCCGTGAGCGGGGTACCTGCCGTGCCGATGCCGCTGATCTTGCTGGACCGCGAGAAGCCTGACGGCCGACTGGTGGGGCCGGGGAACCGCCTGGCCTTGTTCGTTGCTGCCCTTCCCCCTTGACCGGCGGCGGCCCGCCGCCCGCCCGGTGGCCGTGAGCGGGGCACCTGTCGTGCCGTCGCCGCCGCCCCGCCCTGGCCCCTGAACGTGGAACGGACTCTCTACGGCCTGTACCCGTCGCGACGCCCCGTCCGCCTACCTCCTACCTCAGTCTCAGGCCCTTCGGGGTCGGGTGGAAGCCGGCCTTTTTCAAGGCGGGTTCGAGGAGGGTGCCGAACACCTCTGCTCCGTCGGCGCGTTCCACGGTCAGGGACGCCAGGCCGCCTCCGCGGACCGTCTCGGCCAGGGCCTCGGCCGCCCTGTGCAGCGCCCCCTCCCCGGAACCGAAGGTCACCGCCGACCGTCCCCCGCGCTCCAGGTAGAGGGTCGGCGCGCCGTCGTCCAGGACCACCAGGGCCCCCGCCTTCCTCGACGGCCGTCCGCCCTCGGCGTCGGGCCAGGCCAGCGCCGCACCGTACGGGTTCGCGGGGTCGGCGGCGGCGAGGACCAGCGGGTGCCCGTCCCCGGTGAACGCGCGCAGCCGGTCCACCGCACCCGGCCGGGCGAACTGGGCCGCGCCCAGCCCTTCCACGAAGTACCCGCGCCGGGCCTTGCCCGCCTCCTCGACGCCTCGCAGCACCGGGTACACCGCGCTGAACCCGCCGCCCGAGCGCTCCCCCGTGCGGCGCCGCACCTGCTCGGCCACCACCGGCCCGCGTGTCACCACCCCGTACCGGTCCAGCAGGGCCGTCGCCGCCGCCAGCCCCCGGCGGGTCGGATCCGCCTCCCGCTCCGGCAGCCGCCACCACCGCCCCGCCACTGTCGGCGGGCCCATGCGGCCGGGCATGACCGGCCGGCGCGAGCGCCTCCGGTGGGCCGTCGTGCCGCCCGCGCCCAGCAGCGCGCGCAGCGGCGCCAGGGTGTCGTTGCCCAGCCTGCCCGCCCACACCAGCTCCCACAGCGCCGCCACCAGCGCGGCGTCCGAGACCGCGGCCGCGCCCTGCTCGCCGGCGGCCCGGTCGGCGATGTCGCGGAAGAACAGGGCCCCGCCGTCCTCCAGCGCCCCCAGCACGGCGGCGTGCAGCGGCGACTCCTCCACCCCGCCCGGGTCCGGGAGCAGCTCCGGTGCCTCATCGGCCGGGACCAGGCACACCCACCCGTCGGAGCCGCCCAGCGGCCCGACCCCCGACCACACCACCTCGCCGCCGAGCGTCAGCTCGTCCAGCATCGACGGCGCGTACCCGTGCACGCGGGCCGGGAGCACCAGGGACTCCAGCGCCGAGGCCGGAACCGGGCACCCGCGCAGCGACTCCACCGCCTCGAACACCGCGTCCGGCCCCCGCAGCGGCGACGCCGCATGCTGCCACGCCGGCAGGAACCGGCCCAGNGCTCGGCCTCCTTGCGCAGCCGCAGCACCGACCCCTTGCGCAGCCGGCGCAGCACACCCGTGTCGCACCACTCGCTCCCGGAACCGCCCGGCCGGAAACCGCCCTCGACCACGCGCCCCTCACCCGCCAGGCGCCGCAGCACCTCGCGCACCGCCGCCGGGCCCAGGCCGAAGCGCCCCGCCGCGTCCTCGGCGGTGAACGGCCCGTGCGTGCGCGCGAACCGGGACAGCAGGTCGCGCAGCGGGTCCTCGACCGGCTGCGAGAACGCCTCGGCCGCCCCGGCGAACGCGGTCTCTCCGGGCCCCCCGGTCCCGCCGGGGTCCTCCAACCACCCGGGCAGCCGCACGCCCAGCCCGTCGCGCAGCCGCGCCGCGTCCTCCACGGCCGCCCACTGCTCCCGCCCGGCGATGCGCACCCGGATCGCCCTGAGGGCCGCCTCCAGCTCCTCCAGCCACGCCGCCCGCGCCCCGCGCTCGGCCGCTTCCGCCCCGGTCAGCGGCCCCAGCTCGCGCAGCAGGTCGGCGGCGCCCTCCGGGCCGCGCCCCTCCACCCGCCGGTCCGGGGCCAGGCGCTGCAGCGACGCCTCCACCTCGGCGAGCACGCCGGCGTCCAGCAGCTCGCGCAGGTCGGCCTGGCCCAGCAGCTCCGACAGCAGCGCCGAGTCCAGGGTGAGCGCCTGGGCGCGCAGCTCGGCCAGCGGCGCGTCGCCCTCGTAGAGGAAGGCCGCCGTGTACCCGATGAGCAGCGACTGGGCGAAGGGCGACGCGCGCGGCGTCTCCACCTCCACCACCCGCACCCGCCGGGCCCGGATGTCGGCCATCAGCGCGGCCAGCCCCGGCACGTCGAACACGTCCCGCAGGCACTCGCGCACCGCCTCCAGCACGATGGGGAAGGAGCCGTAGCGCCCGGCCACCGACAGCAGCTGGGCCGAGCGCTGCCGCTGCTGCCACAGCGGCATCCGGTGCCCGGGCCGGCGGCGCGGCAGCAGCAGGGCCCGCCCCGCGCACTCCCGGAACCGGGCGGCGAACAGCGCCGAGGAGCCCAGCTCCGCCGCGACCGCGTCCTCAGTCTCCTCCGGCGCCAGGTACAGCAGGTCGGCCACGCGCAGCCGCTCCGCGTCGTCCACGTCGGGCAGGCGCAGCACGATCCCGTCGTCGCCGTGCACCACCTGGGCGTCCAGGCCGTACCGCTCGCGGATCCGGGCGCCCAGGGCCAGCGCCCACGGCCCGTGCACCCGCGCGCCCAGCGGCGAGTGCACCACCACCCGCCAGTCGCCCAGCTCGTCCCGGAACCGCTCGACGACCACCGTGCGGTCGTCGGGCACCGAGCCCGTCGCCTCCCGCTGCTCGGCCAGGTAGGCCAGGAGGTTCTCGGCGGCCCAGTCGTTCAGGCCGAGCCCGCGCACGCGCTCCTGGGCCGCCTCCGGGCCGGCCTCCTCCAGCTCCCGGGCGAGCGCGCCGATCGCCCGCCCCAGCTCCGGCGGGCGGCCCACCGCGTCGGCCTTCCAGAACGGCAGCCGCCCCGGGCGGCCCGGCGCGGGCGCGACCAGGACCCGGTCGGCGTCGATCGACTCGATCCGCCAGGCCGTGGAGCCCAGCACGAACACGTCGCCCACCCGCGACTCGTACACCATCTCCTCGTCCAGCTCGCCGACCCGGGTGGGCCCCGACCCGGCCGCCCCCGCCAGGTGCACCGCGTAGGTGCCGCGGTCGGGGATGGTGCCGCCGCCGGTCACCGCCAGCCGCTGGGCCCCCGGGCGGCCCGAGACGGTGCCGGCCTCCCGGTCCCACACCAGCCGCGGGCGCAGCTCGGCGAACTCGTCGGAGGGGTAGCGGCCGGAGAGCATGTCCAGCACCCCCGACAGCGCCGAGTCGGGAAGCGCGGCGAACGGGGCGGCACGGCGCACCAGCGCCGCCAGATCCTCCACCGCCCACTCCTCCACCGAGGCCATCGCCACGACCTGCTGGGCCAGCACGTCCAGCGGATTGGCCGGGACGGCCAGCTCCTCGATCGCCCCGGCGCGCATCCGCTCGGCCACCACCGCCGAGGCCAGCAGGTCGCCCCGGTACTTGGGGAAGACCACCCCGCGCGAGACCTCGCCCACCGAGTGGCCGGACCGCCCCACCCGCTGCAGGCCGCCGGCCACCGACGGCGGCGACTCCACCTGCACCACCAGGTCCACCGCGCCCATGTCGATGCCCAGCTCCAGGCTGGAGGTGGCCACCACGCACCGCAGCCGCCCCTGCTTCAGGTCGTCCTCGATCGCGGCGCGCTCCTCCTTGGAGACCGAGCCGTGGTGGGCGCGCGCGATCACGCCGTCGGCGCCGCGGCTCGCCCCGGACGGGCCCAGCACCTGGGCCGGGACCTCCTCCGGGGGCAGCGCCTGCCGCGCCCGCTCCGAGGCCAGCTCGTTCAGCCGCGCGCACAGCCGCTCGGCCACCCGCCGGGAGTTGGTGAACACGATGGACGAGCGGTGCTCCTCGACCAGGTCGAGCACCCCCTCCTCCACGTGCGGCCAGATGGAGGTGCGGGCGGCGGCGTCCGCCTGCCCGGACCGCCCGGGGTCGGGGGCGGCGGCGAGGTCGGCCATGTCCTCCACCGGCACCGAGATGCGCAGGTCCAGCCGGGGCGCCGACGGCGGTGCGACCACGGCGGCCGGGCGGGACCCGCCCAGGAAGGCGGCGACGGCCTCGTGCGGGCGGACCGTCGCCGAGAGCCCGATGCGCTGGGCCCGGCGGCCCAGCAGCGCGTCCAGCCGCTCCAGGGACAGGGCCAGGTGCGCTCCGCGCTTGGTGCCGGCCACCGCGTGCACCTCGTCCACGATGACGGTCTCGACCCCCGCCAGCCCTGCGCGGGCCTGGGAGGTGAGCACCAGGAACAGGGACTCGGGGGTGGTGATGAGGATGTCAGGAGGGGCGGAGGCCAGGGCCCGCCTTTCGGCCTGCGGGGTGTCCCCGGTGCGCATGCCGACGCGGATGTCGGGCACGGGGGCGCCGGAGCGCTCGGCCTCCCGCCGGATCCCCGCCAGCGGCGCCCGGAGGTTGCGCTCGATGTCGGCGGCGAGCGCCTTGAGCGGTGACACGTACAGCACCCGGCACCGCGCGGCGGGCTCCTCGGGCGGGGGAGCGGCGGCCAGGCGGTCCAGCGACCACAGGAAGGCCGCGAGCGTCTTGCCCGACCCGGTGGGCGCGACCAGCAGCGTGTCGCCGCCCTCGGCGATCCGGGACCAGGCCCCCTCCTGCGCGGGCGTGGCTCCGCCGGGGAAGGCGGAGCGGAACCAGGCGCGGGTGGCGGGCGAGAACCGTTCGACCGGGTCGTGTGCCATGCCCCAAGTCTGCAATGGGGTTCCGACGGTTTCCCGCAGGCCGCCCGGGGCGGCCTGCGTCCCGGCGCCGCGCACCGCCTGCACCCCCGGGTGTACGCCGAAATGGGTCCGTGGGCCGATGCGCCGGGTGCGGACCGCTCCGTAGCGTCACCGGTGACCGAGGACGGAGCGCACGCGTCCTCCACGGATGCACGGACGCACGGAGAACGGGTGATGGTGATGAGGATCGTCGGGGCCGCGCTGCTCGGACTGTTCGGAGGATGGGTCGTCGGGTTCGCGCTGTCGGCGCTGGTGCACATCCCGCTGGGGCTGCTCGGGGTGCCCGACGGCACGCCCTGGGTGGTCGCCGTGGGCCTGCTGCCCTACGCGCTCGCCGTCGTGGGGCTGGTGGCCGTCCCGATCATCGTGGCCCGCAGGCGGGGGCACGAGCCCGAGGGTCAGGGGTGAGGGGCCCGGCCCGACCGCCCTTGCCTTCCCTGTGGGCCCGGCATAGGGTCCGGTCATGACCTGGCGATGTTGACCTTCGGCCGAGACCCGGATCGCGCGCAGCCTCTACCCGTACGCCTTCCTGGTCGACCTCATACCGCTGTACCCGCTGTACGTGCTGCTCTTCGCCGACAGCGGGCTCTCCGCCGCGCAGATCTCCACCCTGCTGATCATCTGGTCGCTCACGGCCTTCGGCCTGGAGATCCCCACGGGTGTGCTCGCCGACCTGGTCCCCCGGAACCGCCTGCTCGGCGCGGCCCCGCTGCTGTCCGCGGCCGGCTTCGCCCTGTGGACCTTGTTCCCGGCCTACCCCTCCTTCGCGGCGGGGTTCGCGCTGTGGGGGACCGGCGAGGCGGTCGCCTCGGGGACGCGTCAAGCGCTCGTGTACGACGAGCTGGAGCGGGTCGGTGCTGGCGGCTCCTATGCCCGCCTCATCGGCCGCTCCCGTGCCCTGGGCACGACCGCCGTGGTGGCGGCCTCGGCCGTCGCGGCGCCCCTGCTGGCGCACGGCGGGTACACCGCCGTGGGGATCGCGAGCATGGCCGCCGCGCTCGCGGCGGTGCCCTTCGGCTTCTCCTTCCCTGAGCGGGCCGGGGACCCCGACCGCAGTGCGGCCGACCGCAGTGCCGCCGGCCGTGCGGCCGACGGACCCGGTGCCGCCTCGCCCGCCGGGGTCCTGCGCACCGCCCTGTCCGAGGTGCGCCGCGCCCCCGGCGCCCGACCGGCCCTGGTCGCCGTGGCGGTGCTCATGGGCGCCGGCGCGATGGAGGAGTACCTGCCCGTCCTCGCCCGGTCCTTCACCGGGGACACGGCGCTGGTCCCGCTCCTGCTCGTGCCCGCCTTCGCCGCCGCGGCGGCGGGGGAGTGGCTCGCCGGGCGCGGAACCCGGCACGCCGCCGGCCTGACGGCCGCCGGGGCCGTGCTGCTCGCCGTCGGCGCGCTCACCGGGCACCCCCTGGGCATGCTTCCGGTGGCCGCCGCCTTCGGGGTGTTCGCCTGGGCGGCGGTGGCCGCGGAGACGCGCCTGCAGAACGCCGTGTCCGGCGGCGCCCGGGCCACCGTGCTGTCGATGTCGGGGGTCGGTGCCGAGGGGGTGGCGATCGCGGTGTTCGCCGCCTACGGCCTCGGTTCGGCGGCGGCCGGGCCGGGGACGCTGTTCGCCGCGGCCTCCCTGGCCTTCCTGGCGGTCGCCCCTGTCCTGCGCCGACGCACGGGGAGCGTCCGGTCGGCGCGATACTGGAGGGGATGAGACTGACGCTTTTCTGGGACCGCATGCACGAGCAGTTCGGCGAGGCGTATGCGGAGAGCCTGGCCAAGGACTACGTGATCGAGGGGCTGGGCTCGCGGACCGTGGCCCAGGCCCTCGCCGAGGGCGTTTCGGCCAAGGAGGTGTGGCGCCGCGTCTGCGACGCCTTCGACCTGCCCGAATCCGTGCGCTGAGCGCGTGCCCCCGACACACGCGGCCGGCCCGGGGACCCCCGCTCGAACAGAAGTTCGGGTAAGGTGGTCGGTGAGTCCGGGGTGCGCGGATGTGGCGCGAGATACCCCGCGGGCCGGGACGGCCCACCGGCAGGCGGGTGGCGCCGGGCCCCGCGGGACGGGGGCGGTCCGACCCGTCCACAGCGCGGCGAGCGCCGTCGCGGATTGTCGCGGCGACCGCATAGCGTCGCCTTCGAGATGAAGAAGAAGACACCGACCCAACAGGGGTTCCCCGTGGCAGCTGCAGACCGAGACAAGGCTCTCGAAACCGCGCTCGCGCAGATCGAGCGCCAGTTCGGCAAGGGCTCCGTGATGCGCCTGGGCGACGACGACCGCCCTCCGATCCAGTCGATCCCCAGCGGCTCCATCGCGCTCGACGTGGCGCTGGGCATCGGCGGCATCCCGCGCGGCCGCATCGTCGAGATCTACGGCCCCGAGAGCAGCGGTAAGACCACGGTCGCCCTGCACGCGGTGGCCAACGCCCAGCGCGAGGGCGGCATCGCCGCCTTCATCGACGCCGAGCACGCGCTGGACCCCGAGTACGCCAAGAAGATCGGCGTCAACACCGACGACCTGCTGCTGTCCCAGCCCGACACCGGTGAGCAGGCGCTGGAGATCGCCGACATGCTGATCCGCTCGGGCGCGGTCTCCATCCTGGTGGTGGACTCGGTGGCGGCGCTGGTGCCGCGCGCCGAGATCGAGGGCGAGATGGGCGACAGCCACGTGGGCCTGCAGGCCCGGCTGATGTCGCAGGCCCTGCGCAAGATCGCCGGCGCCCTGCACCAGACCGGCACCACCGCGATCTTCATCAACCAGCTGCGCGAGAAGGTCGGCGTCATGTTCGGCTCGCCCGAGACCACCACCGGCGGCCGGGCGCTGAAGTTCTACTCCTCGGTGCGCATGGACGTGCGCCGGATCGAGACCCTCAAGGACGGCACGGACGCGGTCGGCAACCGCACCCGCGTCAAGGTGGTCAAGAACAAGACCGCCCCGCCCTTCAAGCAGGCCGAGTTCGACATCCTGTACGGCGTGGGCATCTCCCGCGAGGGCAGCCTGGTCGACCTGGGCGTGGAGAACGGCATCGTCCGCAAGTCCGGCGCCTGGTACACCTACGAGGGCACCCAGCTGGGCCAGGGCAAGGAGAACGCCCGCAACTTCCTGCGGGAGAACGTCGACATGGCCCAGGAGATCGAGAAGAAGATCAAGGAGAAGCTCGGCGTCCCGGTGAAGGGCGACGACTCCGCCGACTCGGGGGCCGCCGGGGCGTCGGCCGGCGCCGCCGGTCCGGACGCCGCGCCGGACGCGGCCAAGGAGGCGCCCGCCAAGGAAGGGGCGGCGGCCAAGGAGCCCGCCGCCAAGCGCACCGCGAAGGCCAAGAGCGCCGCCGCCGATGCGTGACCGCACGTCCGATGGCCCCGGTGCCGCGCCGGGGTCGCAGGACCCGGCCCCGGAGGCCGGCGCCGGGGAGGGGGAGGACCCCGAGTCCTACGCGCGCACCGTGTGCCTGCGCCTGCTCACCACCGCCCCGCGCACCCGTGCCCAGCTGGCCGACGCGCTGTACCGGCGGGGCGTGGAGGAGCAGGTGGCCGAGACGGTCCTGGAGCGGTTCGGCGACGTGGGGCTGATCGACGACGCCGCCTTCTCCGCCGCCTGGGTGGAGTCCCGGCACACCGGTCGCGGCCTGGGGCGCCGCGCCCTGGCGGGGGAGCTGCGGCGGCGCGGCGTGGACGAGGAGACCGTGCGCGGCGCGGTCGACGACATCAGCGCCGACCAGGAGGAGGCCACCGCCCGCGGCCTGGTCCGGCGCAAGCTCTCGGCCACCCGGGGCCGCGACGACGCGGCCCGCGTCCGCCGCGCCATGGGCATGCTGGCACGCAAGGGCTACCCCGCCGGGCTCGCCTACCGCCTCATCCGCGAGGAACTGGAGGCCGAGGGCTCCGACCTGGAGCTCCCCGACCCCGACCTGTGAGGCCCCGGCCGAGGGGCCCTCCGCCTGCCGCGGAACAGGGCGACGAAGGCCGACGGCCCGCCACCGACTCACGACCGTGCCTCTGCGCCCAGGCGCCTGCCGGTCGGAGAGCGTCCGCCGGAACCGGGCGTCCCCGTCGAGTGTCGCCCGGTCTCGAAGGCCTCCTAACTCCTGCGTTGAGAGGCAGGCGCCGCCGACCGGACCACGTGTCCGGGCAGGTCCTCTGGCGAGGGGCGCTTTCCGGGGGCGCGACCGCCGGAACCTGGTGCCTCCGCGCAGGGGCATCACCCGGTGGCGGGGGGTCCGCTCTTCGTGCCGGCCTCGGTGGTTCCGTCGCCGGCCGGGGACGACCAGGGGATCAGGTCCGGCGACTCCTGCCCGCCGCCGTCGCCACCGCTCCCGCCGTCGCCCGCGTCCTCGGTGCGCGCCGGTGCGGCCCGGGGGCCG
>NZ_ANAD01000003.1:71375-96605 GCF_000341245.1 Nocardiopsis halophila DSM 44494 | reverse complement strand
CCGCCCCCGCTCCCGCCGTCGCCCGCGTCCTCGGTGCGCGCCGGTGCGGCCCGGGGGCCGGTGTCCTCCAGCTCCGGCAGCGGCTCGGCCTCCAGCTCCGGGTCGGGGTACTCGGTCACCAGCTCCACGCCGGGCACCCCCGGCGGGGTGAAGCCGAAGACCTCCCCGTAGAACGCCAGCTCCGCCTCCAGGCCCCGCTCGACCGACTCGGCCGAGCCGAACCCGTGCCCCTCGCCCTCGAACTCCAGCAGCGCGTGGCGCACCCCGTTGTCCGCGAGCGCCTTGGCGAACTCCCGCGCCTGCTCCTTGGGCACGACCGCGTCCTCGGTGCCCTGCAGCAGCAGGACCGGCACACGCACCCGGTCGGCCCTGGTGATCGGTGAGCGCTCGCGGTAGGTCGCCTTGTAGCCCGGCAGCGGCCCCACCAGGGTGTCCAGGAAGTGCGATTCGTAGTCGTGCGTGGTCGCCGCCAGCTGCAGCAGGTCCGCCACCCCGAACAGCGACGTCGCGCAGGCGAACGTCCGCCCGGAGGCCGCCAGCAGCGCGGTGTACCCGCCGGCGCTGGGCCCGCGCACCGCCAGCCGCTCGGGGTCGGCCTCCCCGGAGTCCACCAGCGCCTGGGCGACCGCCTCGGCGTCCTCCACGTCGACCACGCCCCACATGCCCGCGATCCGCTCGCGGTAGGTGCGGCCGAACCCCAGCGAACCGCTGTAGTTGACGTCCACCACGCCGATGCCGCGGCTGGTGAAGTAGGCCTTGAACAGGTCCAGCCCGCAGGTGGCGCGCCCCACCGGCCCACCGTGCACCCACACCGCATAGGGCGCCGGCCCGGCCGTGGTGCCCCCGGGCCGGGCCGGGGGGTACACGGTGGCGTGCACGGTCGCCCCGTACCTGCCGGAGAACTCGGTCCGGCGCGGCACCGGGAGCAGCTCCGGGTCGGGCAGTTCCTCGCGGCTGGAGCGCAGCACCGTCGTCCTGCCGGTGGCCGGGTCCAGGCGCACCAGGCTCTGCGGGGCGCGCGGGCCCGAGGCCAGCCCCACCACCTGCTCGCCGTCGCCGTCCAGCGTCTCCCAGGTGGTGAACTCCCCGGTGTCCAGCGGCTTCAGCTCCAGGGTGTCCGGGTCGTAGACGGCGGGCGCCAGGTCGGCGTCGCCCTGCAGCACCACCAGGCGCCCGTCGGCCAGCGGGACGCACGAGCGCGCCCCCAGCGGCATCGGGCCCGGGGTGAACTCGCGCTCGTCGGGGTAGAGCGCGACCGCCTGCCCGGTCAGCCCGATCTCGTACAGGTTCCACCAACCCGACCAGTCCGACACGAAGCGCAGCCGCGCCGGACCGCTCCACACCGGCTGGAGCACCGACTCGTCCACCCCGCCCTTGAGGGTGTAGGGCCGCTCCGCACCCTGCGGGCCCAGCGCGGCCACCCGGAGCTCGGTGCCGTCCCAGGGCATCCGGGGGTGGTTCCAGGCCACCCAGGCCAGGTGCTCCCCGTCGGGCGAGGGCGTGGGCGAGGCGAAGAAGTCGGCGCCGGTGACCAGTTCGGCCACGGCGGAGGGGTCCTCGGCGGCCCGCCCGGACAGCGGCACCGCCACGATCGCGCGGTCCACCCGACCGTCCTCGCCGTGCCGCTCGCGCACGCACACCACCCGGCGCCCGTCGGCCGACAGCGCCGGGTCGCCGTAGCGCAGGGCGCCGGGGAAGGGCGGGGGCGGGGTGAGCGGCCGTGGCTCGCGCGCGCCCCGGTCCAGCAGGTACAGCCGCTGGTCCCCGGCGTCGGCGAAGACGATGCCGAAGCGGGTGAGCGCCTTGTCGTCGCGCCGGGGCACCGGCAGGAAGGAGCGCCCGCCGTACTCGTGCACCCGGGTGCGTGCGCTCCAGGGCGCCTCCAGCAGCTCGGCGGCGGCGCCGTCCGGACCGCAGCGCATCACCGTGGTGCGCCCGCCCTCCTCGGGGCGCGCCTCCTCCCACCAGACCTCGCCGCCGGCGGTCGCGGGGAACCCCAGGCGGCGGGTGCCTCGGGCGACGTCGCTCGCTGAGATCGGCGATGGCCAGGCGCCGTGGGGGGCCGTCACGCGGTCGGTCATAAGAGGATCTCTGCGTTCGCGGGGTGTATGTGTGGCATGTCGACCTTAGTGCCAAGGGGGGTCGGCGGACGACCGTACCGGGCGATTCCCTGCGGTAAGGGCGCGCCCGTGCCCACCCGCCCGCGCGCGGGCGGGGGCCGGATGCGGCGCCCCCGCGCCGGGTTGGCGGACCCCGGCCGGGGGAATGCCGTCGGCCGAGCGGGGTGGGGCGGGGCGGGGCCGGGGCATTTGTTCCCCACTTGTGACCGCACAGGAGCGGCGGCGTATCGGCCGCGTGTCTATAGTCCCTGTCCACGCATCGTGAGCCGATGTGCCCACACACCGCGGCGAATTCATCGCACGAGGAGGACGCTCGGAATGACGACGAGATTCACGGCCAGGCGCTTCGCAGCCGTTTCCGCTGTGGCGGCGGCGGGCGTGATAGCGGTCGCCGGGTGCGGCGGCGGTGGCAGCGTCCCCGGTGCGGGAGGCGACGACGCCGAGGTCACCGGTGGTGACCTGACCCTGGGCACCGGAAGCACGGGCGGCACCTACTACCCGCTGGGCGGCGAGATCGCGCAGATCTGGTCCGACAACATCGAGGACGTGAACGTCTCGACCCAGGCCACGGGCGCCTCGGTGGAGAACATGCGGCTGCTGGACGGCGGAGAGCTCGACGTGGCCATGGCCATCAACGGCGTGGCCGCCGACGCCGTCAACAGCGAGGGCGACTTCGCCGACGAGCCGATCGAGAACGGCGACGACGTCTTCATGATCGGCAATGTCTACCCCGAGGTCCTGCAGATCGTGGCGAGCGAGGACTCGGGCATCGAGACGGTGGAGGACCTGGAGGGCAAGCGGGTCGACGTCGGCCCGCCCGGCAGCGGCACGGAGCTGGCCGCCAACGCCGTCCTCGAGGCCTACGGCATGAGCACCGACGACATCGAGCCGTTCAACAGCACCTTCGAGGAGGCGGCCTCCAAGCTCGGCGACGGGCAGACCGACGCGGCCTTCGCCATCCTCGCCGTCCCGGCCGGCAGCATCGAGCAGGTGGCCACCACCAACGACGTGCGGCTGGTGGAGTTCAGCGGCGACGGCCTGGAGACCCTCCAGGAGAACAGCCCGTCCTACAGCACCATGGAGATCCCGGCCGACACCTACAACGGCCAGGACGAGGCGGTCACCACGGTGACCAACTGGGCCACCCTGTTCGTCCGCGGCTCCATGGGCGAGGACCTGGCGTACAACCTGACGAAGGAGATGTACGACCGTGCCGGCGACATCGGGCACGACGTCGGGAGTCAGGTCCAGCTCGACACCGCCCTCGAAGGCCAGGGCGCGGTCGACCTCCACCCCGGCGCCGAGCGCTTCTACCAGGAGGAAGGCGTCCTGGACTGACGCCGGGCACGGCACCCGACGGCCGGCGGCGCACCGGGGGGATCCGGGGCGCCGCCGCTTCCTGGGCACCGCCGCCGCGGCCGCGGCGGGGCTGGCGCTGGGCGCCGCCGCCCCCGGCGACGCCGCCGCGGCGGGGCCCCGCTTCGAGGTCGGCGACCTGAGCGGGGGGCGGCTGCTGCTGTCCCGCCCGGTCCGCGAGGGCGACCGGATCCTGATGGTGCACACCCACTCCATCTCCAAGCGCCCCGTCGAGGAGGAGTTCTCCGTGCGCGGCGGGGTGCTGTGCATGGAGGAGATGCGCTTCGACACCTTCGGGGCCAACCTCCCGGTCGGCCCCGAGCACGTCGGGGGCACGACCACCGAGTTCCTGCGCGAGGAGGACGGCTACCGGGTGCTGCACCACGGGCGCCCCCTCGTCGCGGTCGAGGTGATGGTGGGCGGTCCCGAGGTGGACCACACCCTGGCGCTGCCCGGGGGGCGGCGCGTGCGCCTGCTCGACCTGGCGGTGCGGGGCACACGCGTGGAGTTGCGCGTCCGCGGCGGGGGGCGACCCCGCCCCGCCCGGGCGCCCGAGACGAAGATGGGGATGGGGCGATGACGAGCGATCCGAAGCCCTCCGCACCCGCACCGGACGACGCCGAGGCCCTCCGGGACCTGGAGAAGGACGTCGCCGAGCTGGAGCAGCACGACGCGGCGGAGCAGGTCGCGGGCACGCGGCGGGACATGCGCCCGCTGTGGCGGTGGGCGGTCTTCGCCGTCGGCCTCGTGCTCAGCCTGTTCCACCTGTACACCGGGTACTTCGGCACCCTGCCGGGGCTGCAGCAGCGCGGCTTCCACCTGGCCCTGGGGCTGGGGCTGGTGTTCCTGCTCTACCCCGCCAAGGAGCAGGAGACCCGCAACCAGCGCATCTACGGCTGGGCGCTGACCGCGGCCGGGGTGGGCATCCTGGCCTACCTGGCGGCCTACCAGATCGCCGACGTGTACGTGCTCCTGCCGGCGCTGGGCATCCTGCTGCTGGTGCAGGCCGCCCGATACGTGCCCTGGCGGCCGCTGGGCATGCCCGCCGCCGACGTGGTGCTGGCGGTGCTGGGCATCGGCTCGGGCCTGTACCTGTTCGTCAACTACGAGGAGATCATCCGCACCGTCGGAGTGATCAACCCCGAGTACGTGGCCGTCGGCACCGTGGGCATCCTGCTGGTGCTGGTGGCCGCGCAGCGCACGCTGGGCACCGCGCTGGTCTTCCTGGCCTCGCTGATGCTGGCCTACGCCCTGTTCGGGCCGCTCATGCCGGGCTTTCTGCACCACGGCGGGTACACGGTGGACCGGATCGTCTCCACCATGTTCCTGGGCACCGAGGGCGTGTTCGGCACCCCGCTGGGCATCTCCTCCACCTTCATCTTCCTCTTCCTGGTCTTCGCCTCCATGCTCACCCGCACCGGCATGGAGCGCTTCTTCACCGACCTGGCCCTGGGCAGCACCGGCTGGGCGACCGGAGGAACCGCCAAGGTCGGCATCGTCACCAGCGCTTTCTCCGGCACCATCACCGGCAGCTCGGTGGCCAACACCGTCTCCAACGGCGCCTTCACCATCCCGATGATGAAGAAGTCGGGCTACAAGCCCGAGTACGCCGGGGCGGTCGAGGCGGCCTCCTCCACCGGCGGGCAGATCGCCCCGCCGATCATGGGCGCCGCGGCGTTCATCATGATCGAGTTCACCGGCGTGCCCTACCTGGAGATCATCAAGGCGGCGATCGTCCCGGCGGTCCTGTTCTTCGTCGCCCAGTTCGTGGTGGTGCACTACGACGCCAAGAAGCTCGGCATCCGGGGCATCCCCAAGCGGCTGCTGCCCAGCGTGCGCCGGCTGATGGTGACCCGCGGCTACATGCTGATCCCGATCATCGGGCTGTTCGTGCTGCTGTCCATGGGGTACTCGCCGATCTTCTCGGCCATGGGCGCCATCGTCATCACCATCGGCATGAACATCGTGGTGCAGCTGGTCTTCCTGGCGCTGGGCCGCTGGCGGGACATGCCCGACCGGCTCGGCCCGTGGGGGCTGCTGGACGGGCTGGTCAACGCCGCCCGCGTGGCGGTGCCGATCATCGTGGCCTGCGCCAGCGCCGGCATCATCGCCGGTGTGATCACCCTGACCGGCCTGGGACTCAAGCTGAGCGGCGGGCTGGTCGCGCTGGCCGGCGGCCAGCTGCTGCCGACCATGGTGCTGTCCATGCTGGCCTGCCTGATCCTGGGCATCGGCGTGCCGACCACGGCCAACTACGTCATCACCGCCACCCTGGCCGCCCCGGCCATCATCACCATCCTCCAGGGCGACCTGGAGGCGCCCACCGTGGCGATGCTGCTGACGGCGCACATGTTCGTCTACTACTTCGGCGTGATGGCCGACATCACCCCGCCCGTCTGCCTGGCGGCCTACGCGGCCTCCGGCATCTCCGGCGGCAACCCGATCATGACCGGCGTGCAGTCGGTGCGGATCGCGGTCTCGGGCTTCGTCGTGCCGTTCATGTTCGTCCTCTCGCCCGAGCTGATGCTGCAGGAGACCACCCTGGCCACCGGCCTGTGGGCGGCCCTCACCGGCATCGTGGGCGCCAGCGTGGTCGGTGTGGCGGTCGTCGGGTACATCAACANCGGCTGGTCCCTGCGGCTGCCGCTGGCCGCGGCGGGCGTGGCCCTGCTGCACTTCGGGTGGGAGACCGACCTGGCCGGGCTGGTGGTCGCCGGGGCGGTCTTCGGATGGCAGTGGTACGCGGGCCGCAACGGCACCGCTGCGGCCCCGGCTGCGGCGACGGCCTGATCGCGGTGCCGGTGAGGGCCGGATGAGGGCTGAAGGGGGCCGTCCGCCGGGAATCGGCGGTCGGCCCCGCCCTCTATGGCCACTAGCCTGGGACATGTGAGCCAGAGTCGTACGTACCAAGTGCGGACCTACGGCTGCCAGATGAACGTGCACGACTCCGAGCGCCTGTCCGGCCTGCTGGAGGACGCGGGGTACGAGCGCGCAGCCGAAGGCAGCACCGCAGACATCATCGTTTTCAACACGTGCGCGGTCCGGGAGAACGCCGACAACCGCCTCTACGGCAACCTCGGGCACCTGCGTCCGGTCAAGGACGCCCACCCCGGGATGCAGATCGCCGTGGGCGGGTGCCTGGCGCAGAAGGACCGCGGGGAGATCGTGCGCAGGGCGCCGTGGGTCGACGTGGTGTTCGGCACCCACAACATCGGCTCGCTCCCGGTCCTGCTGGAGCGCGCGCGGGTGCAGCGCGAGGCCCAGGTGGAGATCGAGGAGTCGCTGCAGTCCTTCCCCTCCACCCTGCCCACGCGGCGCGAGTCGCCCTACGCGGCCTGGGTCTCGGTGTCGGTCGGCTGCAACAACACCTGCACCTTCTGCATCGTCCCGCAGCTGCGCGGCAAGGAGAAGGACCGCCGGCCGGGCGACGTGCTCGCCGAGGTGCGCGCGCTGGTGGAGCAGGGCGTGGTCGAGGTGACCCTGCTCGGGCAGAACGTCAACGCCTACGGCGCCGAGTTCGGCGACCGCCAGGCCTTCTCCAAGCTCCTGCGCGCCTGCGGCGAGATCGAGGGCCTCGAGCGGGTGCGGTTCACCTCGCCCCACCCCCGCGACTTCACCGACGACGTGATCGAGGCGATGGCCGAGACGCCCAACGTCATGCCGCAGCTGCACATGCCGCTGCAGTCGGGCTCCAGCCGGGTCCTCAAGGCGATGCGCCGCTCCTACCGCCAGGAGCGCTTCCTGAGCATCGTGGAGAAGGTACGCGCCGCCATGCCGGAGGCCGCCATCACCACCGACATCATCGTCGGCTTCCCCGGGGAGACCGAGGAGGACTTCGAGGAGACCCTGCACGTGGTGCGCGAGTCCCGCTTCTCCTCGGCGTTCACCTTCCAGTACTCCAAGCGGCCGGGCACGCCCGCCGCCGAGATGGAGGGGCAGCTGCCCAAGGAGGTCGTCCAGGAGCGCTACGAGCGGCTGGTCGCCCTCCAGGAGCGGATCTCCGAGGAGGAGAACGCCGAGCTGGTCGGGCGCGAGGTGGAGCTCCTGGTCGCCGAGGGCGAGGGCCGCAAGGACGGCGAGCGGCGCCGGCTCTCCGGGCGCGCCCCCGACAACCGCCTGGTGCACTTCGCCGTGGAGGAGGGGTCCGAGGAGCCCCGGCCCGGTGACATGGTCACCGTCGGGATCACCTACGCCGCCCCGCACCACCTGGTGGCCGACTCGGGCGTGCGCGCGCTGCGCCGCACCCGCGCCGGCGACGCCTGGGCGGCGCGCAACGGCACGGCTGAGGACGCCAAGCCGGGCGTCCTGCTGGGCATGCCCTCGGTGGGCGCGCCCGCCCCGCAGCCGGCGGCGCCCGCCGGGGGCTGCTGCGACGCCTGAGGGGGCGACGCTTCCCGCGTTGATCTCGGGGAAGTCGGGGTAATACCGGCCGGTATAAGGCCGTCTTCCCCGAGATCAACGTCCGGCGGGCGCAGGCCGCCCCGGGCGCCGTCAGCCCAGGCGGACCGGGAGCGACCTGAGGCGCCAGAACATCGGCAGCGGTTCGCGCTCCAGCTCGTCGTGCCCGACGGCCAGGGACAGGTCGGGATAGCGCTCGAAGAGCCGGGTGAAGGCCACCTCGCCCTCCTGGCGGGCCAGCGCCGCCCCCAGGCAGTAGTGGATGCCGTGCCCGAAGCCCACGTGCGACTCGCGGCGCCCGGCGGGCTCGCGGGCCAGGTCCAGGCGCCCGGGATCGGCGAAGGCGTCCGGGTCGGTGTTGGCGCCGCCCAGCAGCGCGATGACCACGTCGCCGCGCGTGAAGCGCATCCCGGCGACCTCCATGTCCTCGGAGGCGTAGCGCATGCGCGTGCCCTGCACCGGCCCGTGGCGGCGCATCAGCTCGTGCGTCGCGCGCGGGCCGATGTCCGGGTCCTCCTTGAGCAGGCGCAGCTGGTCGGGGTGGTCCAGCAGGGCCAGCGTCCCGTTGGTGATCAGGTGCGCCGTGGTCTCGTGCCCGGCCAGGATCAGGGTGAGCACGATGGACACCAGCTCGATGTCGGAGAGCCGGTCGCCGTCCTCGTCGTGGGCGCGGATGAGCGCGGTGACCAGGTCCTCGGCGGGGGTCGCGCGCCGCTGTCCGATCAGCTCGCGGGTGTGGGCGACGATGCCCTCCAGGGCGTCCAGCTGCCCGCCGGCGGCCGCGGCCTGGATGAGCCTGCGGCCCCAGTCGCCCCATTGCATGCGCTGCCCCTCGGGCACCCCGACCAGTTCGCAGATCACCGTGATCGGCAGCGGGTAGGAGAAGTGCTCGACGAGGTCCACCACGCCGTCCTCGGCGCGGCCGGGCAGCTCGTCGAGCAGCCGGTCGGTGATCTCCTCCACCCGCGGGCGCAGCGCGTTCACCCGCTTGACGGTGAAGGCGCGCGAGACGAGCTTGCGCAGGCGCGTGTGGTCGTCGCCGTCCATGTCCAGGATGCTCGCGTCCACCAGGTAGCGCGCCTGGTCGCGGGTCAGGCCCAGGCTCATCAGCCTCTTGACGCGCACGTTCTGCACGCCGCCCCCGGCGATGGAGTCGGGGTCGTTGACGAAGCGGCGGTCCGAGAGGACCGCCCGGACGCCCTCGTAGCCGCAGACCAGCATCACCTCGTCCTCCAGGCCCGGGAAGCGGGCCCGGACCGGCTGCTCGCGCTCCAGGAGCTCGGTGAACACGGCGTGCGGGTCGGACTGCATGCGGGGGTCGGCCAGGTTCACGGCGCCGCTCGCGCCGGTGTCGGCGGTGGCTGTCATCGTCGGTGTCCTCTCTCGCCGGTGCCGGCCGCTCGCCGCATCCGCCGGAACCGGCCCCGCGTCGGGGGGGTCAGGTGAGTTTGAGCCGTGCGATCTCCTCCCGCATCCGCTTCTGCACCTCGGTGAAGGCCTCCACCACGGGCGGTGCGGCGGAGTGGACCGCCTCGGGGTCGGGGTCGGGCCCGGCCTCGAAGGCGTTGCGCACGGTGGTGGCGAGCATCCCGGCCAGCGTCTCCGGGGCGGCGCCCTCGGCGCTCACCAGCGGCCCGGAGGTCAGGAAGCCGGCCACCACGATCGCGTAGGAGCGGCGCTGTTCGTCGAGGGGGCTGTCGGTGCGCAGCAGGCCCTTCTCGCGCAGGAGCGCGAAGTAGTCGAGCTGCGCCCGGCGGCGCTGGTCGAGCAGGTCGCCGACCATGCGTCGGGCCTCCCGGGTGAGCACCCCCAGCGTCTCGGAGTCGCCGACGAGCAGCGCGCGCAGGACGGGGTCCCGGTGGGCGCCCATGTAGGTGAGGCGGGCCGAATGGTGCGGCAGGACCGCCGTGGGGTCGGCACGGATGTCGCCGATGATGCGTTCGGCCAGTGCGGCCTGGGCCCGCATCATCACGGTCAGGAACAGCGCCTCCTTGGTCGGGAAGTGCAGGTAGACCGTTCCCTTGCCGACCCCGGCGCGGCGGGCCACCTCGCTGATGGACACGCGGCGGTACCCGAGCGCGGCCAGCAGCTCCGCGGCCGCGTCCAGGATGCGCTCGGCGCGCCGGTCCTTGGCCGCGGCCGTGGTGTCGGGTTCTCGTGCGCGCCCTGCCATGTCCGTCCGCTCCTCCTCCACCGGCCGGCGGTGGTGGCCGGGTGCGCGTGCCGTTCCGGTGCCCCTCCCGGGAGGGTCTGACCGTATGACCGGATTCGACCAAGTGGTCATAGCGTCACGCTAGCCCGGCGGAAGGCCCGCGGCAAGAGGCGGCTGAGGGCGGGCGGGACCGCCCCAGGTGGAGACCGTCCGAAAGTCCGATGGGGATGTTCCGCTGCCCCGGGGTGTTGTCCTGCAGGTCGTGGGGGCGCCCCTTGGCGCGGTCGAGGGGGTGCGCCGCCTTAGGGTGGGGAGTCATGCTGACCGCCACCGCCGTGTGCCCGTTCCCGCCCCTGATCGTCCCTGAGACGGCCACCGGGGCCGCCGCGGAGCTCGACCCGCTCAGGCGTGAGTGCGCCTCTGCGGTCACGGCGCTGGGGGAGTGCGCAGCGGACCGCCTCGTCGTCGTCGGGCCGGGGGAGCACACGCGCCGCCACGGCCCCGGGAGTGGTGGAGACCTGGCCCCTTACGGGGTGCGCCTTCCGATCGGTCCGCCGCCCGCCGTTCTGCCGCTGTCGCTGACCATCGGCCGCTGGATGGCCGAGCGTGAGGGGCTGCTGCCGGACGCCTATGTCGAGGTCGCCTCGGAGGCCTCTACGCAGGAGTGCCTGGCGCTCGGAGCGGAGCTGGCTTCGGAGACGGGGAGCCTGGCGCTTCTGGTGATGGGCGACGGCAGCGCGCGGCGTCCCCCGGCCTCGCCCGGCAGGCCGGACGACCGGGCCCCCGGATTCGACGCGGAGGTGGCCGCCGCCCTGGCCCGGGCCGACTCCGCCGCCCTGGCCCGGATCGACCCGGACGACGCCCGCGAGCTGATGGCGGCCGGGCGGCCGGCATGGCAGGTGCTCGCCGGGGCGGCGGGGGAGGAGGCGCTCAAGGGCGAACTCCTCGCCGACGAGGCGCCCTACGGGGTCGGCTACTTCGTGGCCCGCTGGGCCCGGGACTGAGTCGAGCCGTTCCCGGTGCTCTCGGCGATGACCTCCTCGACCAGGCCCAGCGCGCGCTCGACCAGGTCGGGGGCGTCGTAGGGGAGCCAGTGCACGCGAGGGTCGCGGCGGAACCACGACTCCTGGCGCCGGGCGAAGCGGCGCGTCGCGCGGACGGTCTCCTCGCGCGCCTCCTCCTCGGTGCACTCACCGCGCAGGAAGCGCAGCACCTGGGCGTAACCGAGCGCGCGCGGCGCCGTCCTGCCGTCGGACAGGCCGTGCCCCTCCAGGGCGCGGACCTCCTCCACCAGGCCGGCCCGCCACATGCGGTCGACCCGCAGCTCGATGCGCTCGTCCAGCTCGGGCCGGGGCACCTGCAGGGCGACCTGCACCGACGGGTAGGAGGAGACGTGGTCGGGCAGGGTGGCGGTGAACGGGCGGCCGGTCAGCTCGATGACCTCCAGCGCGCGCACGATGCGGCGTCCGTTGCTCGCCAGGATCGCCTCGGCCGCGGCGGGGTCGCGTTCGGCCAGGCGCGCGTGGAGCGGCTCAGGGCCGGATTCGGCCAGTTCGGCCTCCAGGCGGGCGCGCACCTGCGGGTCGGTGCCGGGGAACTCCAGTTTGTCCAGGACCGCCCGCACGTACAGGCCGGAGCCTCCCACGAGGACCGGTACGGCGTCCTGGGCGCGCAGCCGGTCCACGATGCCGCGCGCGAGCCGCTGGAAGCGGGCCACGTCGGCGGGCTCGGTCACCTCCCAGATGTCGAGGAGGTGGTGCTCGACCCCGCGCCGCTCGTCGGCGGGCATCTTGGCGGTGCCGATGTCCATGCCCCGGTAGAGCTGCATGGAGTCGGCGTTGATGATCTCGGAGTGGCGGCCGGAGGCGCGCAGCCGCAGGGCGAGTTCGACGGCCAGGTCGGACTTTCCGGCGGCGGTGGGGCCGACGACGGACACGACCGGGAGTCCGCCCTGCTCCTGCGGGGGCCTCTCGCCCGCGGCGCCGGTCCCGGTCCCGTCTCCGTCCGTGCTCGTACCCATTCCTCCAGTCTGGCAGCGGGGGAGGACCCGATCGGACGGACGGGGGGCCGACGTCCCGCTCCGTTCCTGTGCCCGGGACTCGCCTGGCGATCCGGAGAAGCGCCGCACAGAGGCACGGCACAGAGGCACGGCACGACGGTCTGTGAACACCGTCCGCCCCTCCCGCGGATCCCGACTCGCGCCTGTCATCCGGCGCGGTTTTCCCACCACTCGTCGCTCCTTATCGCCGCACGTCGGACGCTGTGCGGCGCGACGGGAACCGGCTCCCCGACCGTCGTTGGAGCGTCGCTCCATCGGCCTCGCCCGGTTCGTCTCTGAGGCAACCGATCGCGCCTTAGGATGATCTCCATGCGTTTCGCCAAAGGCCACGGCACCGAGAACGACTTCGTGATCCTCCCTGACCCGGACGGTGCCCTGGACCTCACCGCCGACCTCGTGGCGCGGCTGTGCGACCGCCGCGCGGGGATCGGTGGGGACGGCGTGCTGCGGGTCGTCCGCACGCGCGCGCTGGGCGAGAATCTGACCGGCCCGGCGGCCTCCTCTGCCGACTGCGAGTGGTTCATGGACTACCGCAACGCCGACGGCAGCGTCGCCGAGATGTGCGGCAACGGCGTTCGGGTGTTCGCCCGCTACCTCCTGCACGCGGGGCTCATCGCGGGCCGGAGCATCGACGTCGGCACCCGCGCGGGCGTGCGCAGCGTCGACGTCGAGGAGAACGGCGACGTCACCGTGGACATGGGCCGCGCCGACGTCCTCGGCGAAGGGACGGCCCGGCTCGCCGACGGCAGTGAGGTCCGCGGGCTGCGCGTCTCGGTGGGCAATCCGCACCTGGCCTGCATGGTCGACGGGCCGGTGGCCGGGCTGGACCTCACCGCCGCCCCGCACCTGGACCCGGAGGCCTTCCCCGCGGGCGGCAACGTCGAGGTGGTCGCCCCGGTCGGCGAAGGCGTGCTGGACATGCGCGTCTACGAGCGCGGCTCGGGCGAGACCCGCTCGTGCGGGACCGGCATCGTCGCCGCCGCCGTCGCGGCCGACTGCGCCGCGGGCGCCCCGGGCCAGGGGGCGACCTGGAGGGTTCGGGTCCCCGGCGGCGAGTGCCTCGTCCTCCTCGACGCCAAGGGCGCGCGGCTGCGCGGCCCCGCCGTCATCGTGGCCGAAGGGCAGGTCCATCTGGGGTGAGCCGGTCGGCGCTCTTCCTGCTGCGCCGGCTGGCGGGGTACGCCTGCCTGCTGGCGGCCGCATCGAGCTGTGCCTATCTGCTGAGCGCGGCGGTGCTCGACCCGACGGGCAACTACGCGGCGCAGCAGCCGCGCCCCTCGCCTGAGGTGGTCCGCCAGGAGCTCGCCGAGCGCAATCTCGACCCGGGGGAGCCGCTGGTCCTGCGCTACGCGCACTGGGCGTCGGACGCTGTGACCGGCGACCTCGGGCAGACCTGGGACGGGCGCCCGGTCGCCTCCGAGCTGGCCGACCGCGCGGCCGCCAGCGCCCGCCTGCTCGTCCTGGGCTCCGTCCTCGGCGCGGTGGGCGGGGTGGCCTGGGGCGCCTGGGCGGGCGCGCGCAAGGACGGCGGGGGCGACACGGCGGCGACTCTGGTCGCGGTCGTGCTCATCTCGGTCCCGCCGCTGGTGGTGGCGGTGGTCCTGCAGACGCTGGCGGTCGGCGTCAACGACGCGGCGGGCCAGGCGCTGCTGCGCACCGCGGGCGAGCCCCCGCCCGGCGCAGGGCCGGTCGACCGGATCCGCTACATGGTGCTCCCGGCGGTGGCCCTGGCTCTGCCGCTGGCGGCGGTGGTGAGCCGGTACCAGCGCGGCCTGATGGCCGACGAGGCCGGGTCGGTGTACGTGCGCACCGCCCGCGCCAAGGGGCTGACCCGGGGGCGGGCCCTGCGCTCCCACGCGCTGCGCACCAGCCTGGTGCCGGCCGCCACCTACGTGGCCTACACCGCCGCGGCCATGTTCACCGGTGCGGTGTTCGTGGAACGGGTCTTCGGCCGGCACGGTGTGGGCGCGATGCTGGTGGAGGCGGTGGAGGACGGAGACGTGAACGCGGCGGCCGCGGCGTGCGCCTTCGGGGCGGCGTGTGTGGTCGCCGCGGGTGGGGTGGCCGACACGCTGCGAATACTCATCGATCCGCGGGTCCGAAGCTGAGGCGCCCGGGGCGGATTCGCAGTAGTATTTCCGGATTGTTCCAATCGCGGCTTTCGTCCGCGACGGGACTCTCGGCCGCCCTCCGCCGGGGGAACCATCCGAAAGGGGTGCACGTGGGTCAGGCACGCGCCCGGCGCGCCGCCGCGCTGCTCTGTGCGCTCGCGGTGGGCGCCGCCTCCTGCTCGCCCGCGGAGGACGGCGACGGCCCCCGGCCGACCGCCGTCGCCGGTGTCGACGTGGGCGCCGCCGACCGCGCCGACCTGGAGCCCGGCGGCACCCTCGACTGGGGCATCAACGAGTTCCCCGCGCAGTGGAACCCGCACCACGCCGACGGCAACCTGGCCACCGTGCGCACCGTCACCGACGCGGTGCTGCCCACCCCCTTCGAGACCGACCCGAAGGAGGGGCCGCGGCCCGACCCCGACTACGTGCTCGGGGCCGAGGTGCGCGAGGCCGGCCGGAAGGGGCCCCAGCTGCTGACGCTGCGCCTCAACCCCGAGGCGCACTGGTCCGACGGCACCCCGATCACCTGGCGGGACTACCGGGCCACCGCCGAGGCGCTGGACGGGGCCTCCGACGGGTACCGGGTGCTGGGCGAGGTGGGCTACGACCGGATCGCCGAGGTGCGGCCCGGCGCCGACGAGTACGAGGCGGTGGTGGAGTTCTCCGAGCCGTTCTCGGAGTACCCCTCGCTGTTCTCCCCGCTGCTGCCCGAGTCGGTGGCCGAGGACCCCCAGGCCTTCGACGACGCCTACCGGGGCGACATCCCGGTGACCGCCGGGCCGTTCGAGGTGGCCGGGGTCGACGACGGGGCCCGCCGCCTGGAGCTGCGGCGCTGGGACGGCTGGTGGGGGGAGCCCGCCGTGCTCGACGGGATCGTCTTCACCGCGATGGACCCCGAGGGTCTGGACAGCGCGTTCCTGGACGGCGGCATCGACGCCTACGCGCTGCCCGTCGACGCGGGGTCCTTCGCCCGCGCGAACTCCGCGAACGACGGCGAGGTGCGGATCGCGCTCGGGCCGGACTACCGGCACATCACGCTCAACGGGCAGAGCCCCCTGCTGGAGGACCGGCGGGTGCGGCACGCGGTGTTCCTCGGCGTGGACCGGCAGGCCATGGTGGACGCGGCGCTGAGCGGGCTCGGCATGGAGGCCGAGCCGCTGGGGAACCACTTCCTGCTGGAGGGGCAGCCCGGCTACACCGACAACAGCGGGCGGTGGGGCGGGCACGATCCGGAGCGCGCGGCCGAGCTGCTGGACGAGGCGGGCTGGGAGCCCGGAGCGGACGGGATCCGTCAGAAGGACGGCACCCGCCTGGAACTGCGCTTCCTGGTCCCCAGAGGGTTCCGCCCGGCCCAGGACGAGGCGGAGATGGCGCAGGCCATGCTCGGCGAGGTGGGCGTCGGCGTGGACATCGAGCAGGTGGGCGGCGACGAGCTGTTCTCCCGGTACGTGCTTCCTGGCGACTACGACATGGTCGCGTTCGTGAACACCGGGGGGCGCTTCCCGATCTCCAAGTCGCTCCCGCAGTGGGCCTCCCCCGTAGAGGGGCCCAAGGGCACGGAGTGGCGCTCCAACGTCGGCCGCATCGCCTCCGAGGAGATCGACCGGGCCATGGACGAGGCCCTGGAGGCCCTGGACGAGGAGGCCTCCCTGCGCGCCGTCAACAAGGCCGACGAACTCCTCTGGCAGGAGGGCCACACCCTCCCGCTGTACCAGCGCCCGCAGATGATGGCCGTCCGCTCCGACCTCGCCAACCTGGGAGCCCCGGGCTTCGGCACCCACCAGTACGAGGACATCGGCTACCTGAAGGAGTAGGCCGCCAGGGTCGGACTGCTCCCGCCCCCGGTCCCCGGCTGTCGTGCGTGTCGAGCCCCCGCCCTGGAACAGGGCGGGGGCCACGGCATGGGGGCGGTGCTCCCGGGGTCAGGTAGGCAGAGGAGCGGGCGCCCTGTCGGGGGTCAGCAGAGTGAGGGACAGGCACCCGCCGTCGGGCTTGTCGACGTAGAGCCAGTGGGCGGCGAGGGAGTCGATGAGGAACATTCCCCTTCCGCTCTCGGCATCGAGGTCTGCGCCCACGGGGCCTGACCGGACCCGGGGCCGGTCCTCGGGGACAAGCGGGCCGGCGTCGGTGAGGTCGATGTAGAGAGGGCCGTCGGCGGTGGCGTAGAGGGCCAGGTGGACGATTCCCCCGGGGAGGCCGCTGCGTGTGTGGCGCTTGGCGTTGCAGAAGGCCTCATCGACGCACAGCTCGGCGTCGTCGACCAGGGAGTCGGCGTCGAACTCCAGCCCGGGGCCGACGAAGGTCCATCCGCCGGTGGTCTCGGCAGCGACGACGCAGACGGTTCCCCGCCGGAGCGCTACGTAGAGGACGGGTGCGTCCTGTAGCGGGAGAGCGATCAGGCAGCGGACACCCCGGCCGGTGAGCCGCTCGGCGAGAGCTTGGAGGCGGTGCCGCTTGGCGTTGTGCCCCTCCTCTGCCGGGGACGGGGAAGTCGATCGTTGATGCGTCGTCTGGTTAGAATCGGACATGTCTTCACCTCTTGCTCAGGTGGAGGCCGTGCCCCGGGGCTTGTGCGAGCCGCCGGGGTCTTTCATTTTCCGAGGCTGGCACTACAGCTCCACCACAAGAAGACCTTCCACATCACTGGAGGTGAAACGGCGAAACCCGTAGCGGAGTGTGTCGCCTGTGTGGTTCGCTACGAACATGGTGGAGTCGCCGGACCCCGTATGGGCAAGATTCGGGGCGGAGGTGCGCAAGTACCGCCGACAATCAGGCATGACGCTCGACGGCCTGGCGAAACGCGTCCGTGTATCGCCCCAGATGGTGGGGGCCATGGAGCGTGGGACTCGGAGGACCAGAAAGGACATTGCGGAACAGCTCGAAGGTGTTTTCGCTACAAGCGGGGCGCTGCTCCGCCAGTGGGCAGACGCCAGCAGGTCCGCGGACCACCCTCATTGGCACACCGATGTGGTCAAGGCGGAAGAGGAAGCAAGCGAGATTCACTACTTCCACCCGACACTGATCCCGGGGATCCTGCAGACCGAAGCGTATGCGCGGGTGATCTTCCAGGACGGGAGGCCCCTGGACTCCCCTGGTGAGATCGATCGCCTCACCAGGCTCCGCGTGGGCCGCCTGGCGGCCTTGCTGGACACGAACGCTCCCAAGCTCACGGCGGTCGTGGGCGAAGGAGCGGTTCGGGCGCCGGTGGGCTCCCGGGGGCTGATGTGCGAACAGCTCGAGCACATCGAGTCCCTCGCGGGAGAGAGCATCGTGCGATTCCTGGTGGTCCCCTCCGCTACGGCCTACCACGGTGGTGCTTCAGGGCCGTTCCAGCTCCTGAGGTTCGCTCAACGTCCCCCGATCGTCTATGCCGACCACGCCGGCGGTGGCGCGTTCATCGACGACAGCGAAGATGTCCAGCGGTTCACGGCCGTCCTGCAGGAACTCTTGGCATGGGCGCTGTCTCCGGATCTGACGATCGACCTGCTTCGAAAGGTGCGAAGTGACAACTCGTAAGTGGCACAAGTCCAGCTACAGCGGTGCATCGAGCAGCTGTGTGGAGGTCGCCGAAGGAGAGAGAACCGCGGTCCGCGACACCCGGCACCGTCACCTCGGCCACCTGGAGTTCCCCGTCCTCGAGTGGGAGGGGTTCCTGCGCTCCCTCGAACAGCGGGAGCTCTGACCTCAGGACAGGACACCTAGTAGTACTTCGTTGGGTTCCTGGTTTCTCTTTTCCCTGCCCGGTTCCGCCGTCCGCCCGGTTTGCCTGGTTCTCTCGTTGATCTCGGGAAAAACGACCCTAAAAACGGGCGGGAAGGGTCGTTTTTCCCGAGATCAACGAGAGAACCAGGCAAACCGGGCGGACGGCGGAACCGGGCAGGGAAAAGAGAAACCAGGAACCCAACGAAGTACTACTAGGGCTTTACTTCTGATCATCCATCCGTAGCCGCCTGCACGGATCGCGCGCTGTCATCGTCCGTCAGCAGCGGACGGCCGCCCGCGGATTCCCTCTAGGAGGTAGGTGGTGCGGCGGTCGTAGGCGTCCCGGGGAGGGCGCTCGCCGTGCTTGAGGGCGAGGGCGGTGTCGACGACGAGTGCGTGCAGGTCGCCCGCCGTGAACTCCGGCCGCAGTGCGCCCGAGGTGCGCGCCGCTGCGACGAGTTCGTCGTTGGCCTCGCTCCCGGCCCGGCAGATGTCCATGAGCCGCTGCGAGTGCGGATACGTCTGCAGGAGCACGTCGTTGACGGCGGGCTGGCGGTACTGGAGGTCCCGGAGCGCGGTGAGGTAGTAGGTGATCCGCTCGTCGATGTCGTCGATGGTCCGAGCGCGGTCGATGACGGCGAACAGCTCCGCGGTGACGACCTCTTCGATGACGGCCTCGATGAGGCCGATCCGCCCGCCGAACCGGTTGAAGATCGTGGCCTTGCTCACCCCTGCCGCCTTGGCGACCTCCTCCAGTGGGACGCCCAGGCCCCGCCCTTGGAACGCGCCGATCGCGGCGGCGCGGATCTGCTCGGAGTTGCGCCTGGCGTCGGCGCGCAGCCGGGATTCCGAAGGCACCGCATCGGCCAAGGCCCTCACCCTCTCTCGCCGTCGCCCGGCGGCGTAATTTGACTCCCATGGTCAGCTTACCTACGGTCGTCGGCGGAAGAGAAGTTGACTTAGGTGGTTAATTTGTGGCTCCGCCCACCGCCGGGACGGACGCGGTGGGCACGCAGGAAGAGGTCGAGAACATGATCGTTGTGACCGGTGCCACCGGCGGGCTGGGCGGCGCCACCGTCGAGCACCTCCTCGAGCGCATGCCCGCCGACCGGATCGGCGTCAGTGTCCGCGACGCCGCCAAGGCGCAGCACTTCGCCGACCGCGGTGTGCGCGTGCGGCAGGGCTCCTACGAGGAACCGGCCGCGCTGCGCGACTCGTTCGCCGGTGCCGAGCAGGTCCTACTGGTGTCCGGCAACGACCCGGCCGCCGACATGGTCGAACTGCACCGCACGGCCATCGAAGCCGCCGTCGAGGCCGGCGCCCGGCGGATCCTCTACACGAGCCAGCAGGGCGCCGTCCCCGGCAACCCGTATCGGCCGTCGGAGATCCACATCCGCACCGAGGCGATGCTCAGCGACTCCGGTGTCGCCTGGACCGCCCTGCGCAACGGCGCCTACGGCCCGCTCGACCAGGTTCTCGGCCCGTGGCAGCGGACCGGCGAGATCGCCCTGCCAGAGGACGGGCCCGTACCGTACACCGACCGTGCCGAGGTAGCGGAGGCCACGGCGGCCGTCCTCGCCGGTGCCCGCTCCTTCGACGGCCCCGTCACCTTCACCGCGCCGACCGCCGTCACCTTCGACGATCTCGCCGAGGCCGCCTCCGACCTCACCGGCCGCACCGTCAAGCGCGTCGTCCTGGACGACGAACAGTGGGTCGCCGACCAGGTCGCGACCGGCGTCCCGGAGCAGGCGGCCCGATCCATGCTCACCTGGTACCAGGCCGCCCGCGCCGGCTACTTCGCCGAAGCGGCCCCTCAGCTGGCCGAACTCCTCGGCCGCGAGCCCCGCACCGTGACCGACCGGCTCGCAGCCCACATCGCCACTTGAAGATCCTTCTCGATCCCTCGATCGCTGATCCGGGCACGCCCAAGGGATGTGCAGTGGGTGCTTGTGGCAGATGAGGCGTACACCTTCCGCACGCTTCGCGACGAGGGAAGGAGACGCTCAGCAGCGGTGCCGACGATGAGCACCGTCGTCAGCAGCACTGCCAGAGGAACCTGCCCTCTCCCGTGTGCGGGTTGAGGAATGCGTAGCCGATACCCGCGTCCCCGAAGTTGACAGGGAAGGGAACGTCGCAGCTGTCGAGCTGAAGGGTGTGCTCCCAGGGTCCTGAGGCGGTCGGCGTCTCCTCTCCTTGGAGCCACTTCGGGGCTCCTCCCACGAAGGACGTGGAGGTCTCCTCGGAAGAGGTCGGGACCGCCAGGTGGTCGGGGCCATGGGTGGGGCCGGTCGACAGGGGGCGGACGTCGTACAAGGAAGCCGGGCGCCCCGGCTGGGCGAAGAAGGCGTTCTCTCCGGCGTCGGTTTCCCAGGTCCTCTCGATCAACCAGGCGTCCTCATCCTCGGTCATGAAGAGGTAGGCGAGCCGGGGCCGATCGCCGGGCAGGGCGATCTGGCCGATGAACCTCATCGGATTGCCTGTCTTGGCGGACAGCGGCCACGTCGGCTCTTCCAACCACACGGGCTGCCCGCCGAGCTTGGTGACCGGCTCAAGGATCGGCGTCTCGGCCTTGACGAATCGGAGGTACTGCTTGTCCACGGTCTGCTCTCGCCCGCTTTCTGAAGGTGGAACACGGTGTGTCCAGAGTTGTACCTCTTATCGGTGACGGACGAGAGGGGCACGCAGGCGCAACCGATCCCTCGGCCGGGAACTAGGGGACCGGGGCCGCCGGGTTCGGTCACCCCGTAGGGAAGACCACGTCTGCGCGGTCGGCGACCGTTTTCTCGCTGTCGTCGAGGAGGGTGATTCGGCCGTCGCCGTAGCGGGCGGTCCAGCCTTCTCCCAGGTCGACCTCGCGCAGGCCCTCGCCTTGTGCCGGGGACCAGTCATCGGCCTCGGGGTCCAAGGTGTAGGCCTCCGGTTCGACGGACGAGTCATAGATGCAGTAACCGTCGAACTCAGCCTCCGAGACGTAGTCAGAATCGGCCCCATAAGGCATGAAGACGGTCTTCGCCGTGCCCTCGTCGTCGAACCAGGCTGCGCTAAGGCTTCTGCTCGGGTCCGCCACCACCTCGGCCTGCGCCGTCCCGTCGGTGAAGTCCACTACGCGCACGGGACCCACCTTGGCGCACGGTGAGGTGGACACTCCGTAGGAGTGCGTGGCCACCACACCGCGGGTACCGTCCGGACTCACCGCGACGACCACCTCCTCGTTGAATTGGACGCTCCCGGTGTCCACGACGTGCCGGGCCTCTTCGAGGGAGACGATTTCGTACAAGGCGGTATGGAAGGGGTCGCCCGGGTCGTCCCTGACATGGGCGTAGAGCCGCTGCTCGCCTCCGCTCCACATGGGTGTGAGCTCGATGTTGGGGGAGGTGTCCCCCGGCGGGCCGTCGGGGATCTGGGGGAGGTCGCGGCCAGTCGGGTCGCCGCCGTCCTCGGGGTAGACGAGCAGATCGTCCTCCCAGCCCGAGGAGACGAGTGTGTCTCCGAGGAACGCGATGGTGCACCATTCGCAGGTCCAGGTGCGATCCTCGCCGCCGGCCAGGTCACGCAGGTGGACGGTCCACCCGTCGGCGGGCACTCCCACTTCCTCCAGTTCCAACCACGCGATCTTGGTGCCGTCGGCCGACCAGGCCACCGACCCGGGGGCCACCTCTTCTTCGAGCACCTCCACTTCTCCACCAGGGGCGGTGACGGCCTTGAGCCGTCCGCCGTCGTTCCACGCCACCGGTCGGAAGGCCGCGGCCGACCCCGTGGCCTCGGCGCAGGCGCGGCGGTTGGCCGCGTCCTGCGGGGCGGTGGTGCTGATGCACACGGTCAGGGCCGCGTCGGCCCGGACCGTGCAGGACTCGGCCCCCGGACCCTCCTCGCACCCCCAGTACAGGAACGAGACGCCCTCCGGCAGCGGTGCGTCGGGGTCGACCTCGATCGGGCCGGTCTCCCCCTTCGCCGAGTCGACCACGGTGGTGCAGTCGGTGGCGCCGTCGCCGACCGCGCAGTCCTCGCCCGGCTCACCCGGCATGGCGACCTCGGCCGCCGCGGTCGCCACCATGACGCTGACCGGGACGGTGTCGGACGTGAGGACCTGCTGGCCCAGCACCACCCCGCCGGCGGTGACCGCGGCCAGCCCTCCGCCGACCGCGAGTTTGGCGGTGATCCCGGCCCCGGCCTTGCCTGCGGTTCCGGTGCCGGTGGAGACGACCGTGGACGTGACCGAGCCCCCGGGGTCGGCCGCTCCCGCGACCTCGGTCGCCAGGCCGCCCGACTGGTGGGCGGCCTCGCCCACCGCCTCGCCGCCGCCGGGCGGGGCCGCACCCGCGTCGGCCGTCGGCGGTGCCCCCTCCGCGCCGGACACCCCCGGGTCGGCGTCCGCATCGGGGCCCGGGCCGACGCCGTCCGCGCCGGAACCGGTGTCCGTGCCCTCCGGGCCGCACAGCTCGGCCCCTTCCCCGGCGTCGCGCGCGGCCGCCTCGTCGCCCATCTCCCGCCACAGCGCCGCGGCCGCCGCGAACCCCGCCGCGGCGGCCGCGCGCCGACCGGTCACCAGGCTGCGCACGCCCTCCTCGTGCAGGAAGTAGGCCACGGCCCGGTTGTCGCGGGCCCGTTCGGCGGCGGCGTGTCCGCGTTCGACCAGCCGCCCCCACGCCCCCAGGTTCAGCGAGCAGGCGATGGGCGGCGCTGCGGCGCGTGCCAGCCGGACCCCCGCCTCGGCGGAGCCGGCGCGGTCCAGGGCGTCGACGGTGCGCGTGATCAGGCCCTCGGCGCGGGCGGTCTCCTCTGCGGGGCGGCCCGGGGCCGTCACCCAGTGGGCCAGGCGCTCTGCGACGGCGGCGAGCTCCGCACCGGAGGGCGGCGCGACCCCCTCCGCCGTGCCGCCCAGGTCCGGGGCGATGCGGTGCCCTTGACCGGTGGGGACCGCGATGCCCAGCCGTTCCAGGTGTTCGCACGCCGCCGTCGCGTCGGTCCCCGGCGGTGCGGCCGCAGAGAGCAGGTCAGGGTCCGCACCGGGCGGGCCCGCGAGTGCGAGCAGGGACGCGACGGCACGCTCGTCCGCCTCCAAGGACTCCACGACCCGGGGCAGGAGGTCGGGCAGTTCCGCGGGCGCGAGCAGCCTGCCGTGCTCCGCGCAGAGCAGCAGCTGCCGGGGGCGCCCCGACGTGGCCTGTACCAGCTCGTCGGCCAGGGCCTGCTCGGACTCGTCCAAGGGGTGCCCCACGCTGCGGGCGAGCAGGGCGAGCGCGTCGGCGTGGCCGAGCCCCTCCAAGGGGAGCACGCTGCCGTGGGACCACAGGGTGCGCCGGGTGGAGGAGAGCAGGACCGCGGACTCGGGCACGGCATCCAGCACCCCGTCCAGGTCCTCGCGGGGGCACTCGAGGTCGTCGAGGACGACGGTGGCGCCCACGTCGGCCATGAAGCGGCGCAGCTCGGTGCGGCCCGGCCGGTACCCGGGCGCGTCGTAGCAGGCGGCGAAGACCTCGTGCAGGACGTCGGAGGCCTCCTGCCCGGCCGCGTCGACGAAGACCACCGGGCCCCGGTCGGCCTGCGCCCGGTGGGCGCACATCCGCAGGAGCGTGCTCTTGCCGGTGCCCGAGGGGCCGTACACCTGGACGGCGCCGTCCTCGTCCAGGGCGCGTGCGACGGCCTCCGACTCGGCGTCGCGGCCCAGCGCGCCGCGCACGCGCCGCGGCAGCAGCCGGACGTCGTCCCGGCGCCTGGCCTCCGGCCGCCGTCCCGGCTGGACGACGGTGACGTGGGACCGCTCGGCGGTGACGACCACGTTGTGGTCGCCGACGACCATGGTCCCGGTGACGCTTCCCGCCACCTCGACCCAGTTGTCCGCGCCGTTCCCGCCGTCGGGCGCCCTCACTCCCCTGCTCCGCCGTCGCCGCCGAAGTGGCGGGAGAACTCGGCGGCCACGGCGTCGCCCGCGTGCTCGACGAGCCCCCCGACGAACGGGTGCACGATCAGCGTGGTGACGGCCCCGGCGAGCGCCGGCAGGTGCTTGGCGAACCACCTGCGCACATACACCATGGTCGAGACCTCGGGCTCCTCGGCAGTGACGGCCTCTTCGAGTTCGTCGATCCGTTCGCGGGCGGCGGTGTGCGTCCGGTCCCCGGCCTCCTGGTCGATCCGCTCGCGCAGGGCGGCGAACCCGGCGCGCAGCGACTCCAGGCCGGCGTCCGCGGCCTCCGAGGCGTCCTCGGGTGCGCCGTGGACCGCGACGACGACGTTGTCGTCGCCGACGACCATCTGACCGGAGACGTCGCGGGTCCGCACCCGGTACCGCTTCCCCGTCCCCTTTTCGCCCATGGCCACCCCTTTTGCCGGAATTCAACCCGCCAGTATTGGGATGATAACGAGATGGAGTGCGTCGGGGGTGCCCGTTTTCGATAAAAGAATGAGTACGTTTGTCCGCCCCTGTGGCAGAAATTCTCCCACCGGCCCCGGGAGGTACGAAACGCATCGAGGGCCCCGAGGTGCATGCGATCCTGCGATCCCATGAAACAGGAGTGGAGCGGGAGAAACCTGTTCGCTCGCAGTGAGGCCGCTCTACCCCGAGCCTTCACAATCGGGAAAGGAAGGATTCCTTCCCGGTCGATTCTCTTTCCTCTCGTGCCCCGGATCTCCGACGGCCGTCCGAGCGGATCCGAAGAGATCCGGGTAGACGGCCGCGCCGGGGGAAGGGCCTCCTCATGGCAGACGACCCCCAAGGCGCAGACCCCGAACGCGCCCCCGCCGACCATGTCGTCGGCGTCGACGGGTGTCCAGGGGGCTGGATCGCCGTCCACCTGCGCGGAGGCGTGTTCTGTGAGGCGCGCTTCCACCCGAAGCTGTCCGAGCCGGTAGAAGGGGCCGAGGGCGCCGTCATCGCGGTCGACGTACCGCTGGGCCTGCCCCCGGAAGGGCGGCTCTGGCGCGAGTGCGACCTCCGGGCCCGGTCGATGCTCGGGCCTCGCAGAGGGAGTGTCTTCCCCGTGCCGTCGCGCCGGGTCCTGGAGTGCATGAGCCGCGAACAGGCCGACCGGCTCCAGAGGGAGCTCGCCGGCAAGGGGGTCGGCGCCCAGGGCTTCGCCCTGTTCCCCAAGATCCGCGAGGCCGGAGAGCTGTGCCGTCGCGGGGCCCGGCTGTACGAGGTCCACCCGGAGGTGTCCTTCACCGCGATGGCCGGCGGGCCGCTCGCCTGGAGCAAGCGCACGTGGAACGGGCAGGCGCAGCGCGTCCGGCTCCTCGCCGCCGAGGGCATCACCATCCCCGACGACCTGGGGGAGGCGGGGCCGGTCCCGGTGGACGACGTCCTCGACGCCGCCGCGGCGGCGTGGTCCGCAGGGC
>NZ_ANAD01000003.1:0-71370 GCF_000341245.1 Nocardiopsis halophila DSM 44494 | reverse complement strand
GGGGAGCCGGTCGCCATACGGTTCTGAGATCCTGGGCGGTTCCGGGGCGGCGAAGCGGCCAAGGGCGACAGCCACCGGAGGAGTCGATACGAGGAGACGAGGAGGCCGGCATGGACCTCGCCCTCTCCCTTCCGGAGCCGCTGTTATGGGGGAGCGCCGTCGGGGCGGTGGTCGCGGCTGGGCTCATCGCGGCCTCACTGGTCGGCTTCCCGCGTGGGGCGACCGCGAACGTGCTCACTCTGACCGGGTCGGCCGGGGGTGCGGTCGCCGTAGGGATCCCGGCCCAGTTCTTCCTCCCTCCTCGGCCGATGCTCTGGGGAGATCTCATGGTCGCCGTCCTTGGGGCGGCTCCGATTCTGCTGGCCGCAGGGTGGCTCCGCGCGCTCTGCGGTTCGTGGCGCCGCAACTGCGAGCTCCTGCTGGGGCTCACCGTCGGCACCCTGGTTCTCGTCCCCGCGGCCTGTATCTACTTCGTGACCTGGGGAGGGATGGTCGGCGTCGCGCCCGGCCTCGTGGTCGCGGCCTTCTCTGCGGCGGTGATCGCCGTGAATGTCAAGAGGCGGTTCGCCCGCGCGTGGATCGGCGGCGCGGCCGGATTCGTCTCGGGCGTGCTGTTGGGCCCGATCATCCTGGCGCTCGCCTCCCTCGCCTTCACCGGCCTGCTCGGAGGAGCACACCTGTGGACCGAGGACCGCCTGCCCGCCCCCGCCTTCTAGGCCCCCGGCGCTCGACGGTTCGGCGCCGTGATCGCGGTCGAATCCGGGGTGGACGTCGGCCCCGGGGGCTCGATACCGACCGGGTGGTATGTCACGATGGCGGGGACGTCGCTTCGGCCGTTCGGAGGGACCGGGCGGTCTGGTCCGCGGCGCTTCGCCCTTGTGACAAGGAGGCCCCGATGGCGGTCGACCCCTCCGGTTCCGACCTCGCACGTCTGGTGGAGGAGGACCCCGGCGGTCCGGTGGTGATGCTCAACCTGCTGCGCTTCGCCCCCGGCGGGAGGGCCTCCTACGAGGAGTACTCGCGGCGGGCGGGGCGCTTCCTGGCCGAGTACGGCGCCGAGCTGATCTATGCCGGTGACGGCGCGACGCCGCTGGTGGCGGAGGAGGGCCAGGACTGGGACGCCGTGCTGCTGGTGCGCTACCCCAGCCGTGAGGCCTTCAGCCGGATGGTCGCCGACCCCGAGTACCAGGAGATCACCGGCCTGCGCTCCAAGGCCCTGGCCGAGGCCGTCCTTCAGCCCACCGTGCCCTGGAACTCCCGCGGCGGCGACGGCGGCTGAGCGCGGTCCGCCTCAGCCGTCCCCTCGGGCACGGGCGTGCCCGAGGGGCGGCGGCGGTCGGTCAGGAGTACACCCGCTCCACGAAGTGGGCGAGCCGGTCCTCGGAGAGGTGCTGGGCGAGGTCGGCCTCGGTGATCATGCCGACCATCCGCCGGTGCTCGTCGATGACCGGGAGGCGGCGGATCTGGTGCGTCTCCATCTCCCGCAGGACGTCGCCGACGCCGGCATCGCCGGATATCCAGCGCGGCGTCCCCTCGCACAGGTCGCCCGCGGTCATCCGCGACGGGTCCCGCCCGTGGGAGATGCACTTGATGACGATGTCGCGGTCGGTGATGATCCCGACCATACGGTCGTCGGGGTCCAGCGGGTCGCTCACGGGAAGGGCCCCCACCCCGTGCTCCCGCATGAGCTGAGCGGCCCGGTCGAGGGTCTCGGCGGCGGGGATCCAGTGGGCCCCGGTGTGCATGATGTCGGTCGCGGTGGTCATCGTCCGACCTCCTCGAATGCGGGTTCCCCCGTCCACGGGGGCTCACAGGCGCTTCCCCGCCCACGGTAGGAGCGACCGGGCAAAACCCGCGACATCCCCGAGGGGCGGACTCCGCAAAGAACGCGGGGCGGGCCCCGTGGCGAACGGTGACGGGCGGCATGCGGCGGGGGAGGGACCACCGAGCGCCGGAACGCCCGGGAACCGGGGCCGTTCGGGGGGCGTCTCGTCTGTGCCGGGGCGGCACAGGACGGCCGCCGCACGACCAGGATGGGGACCACCATGACCGTCGACGACCTGCGGACCCTGCACTTGGGCCGGCTGGTGCCCGCAGAGGGCACGGAAGGCACAGGGGGCACAGAGGGCGGGGAGGCCGGAGCAGCCTCCGAGGACGGTCCGGTGACGAGGCTCGGCGGGCAGCCCGACGGGATCGACGCTCCGGAGTGGCCCGTGTCGGGGGGCTTTCCGCTGCGTTTCATCGCGCAGGTGCGGATGCCCGGCCCCGAGCCGAGGATGGCCTACATCTTCATGGACAACGACCGGCTGGAGGCCCACGACCCGGACCCGGGCGACCTCAGTGCCTTCGACTGGAACACCGACGCGCCCTCGTCCTACTACGTGACGGACTCCCACGCCCCCAACACGGTGATCGTGCAGCCGGGCGGTACGCCCCGCGTGCCCACCGCGCCGGTCGCGGAGGGGCCGACGCTGTACACCACCGTCTCCGGCGAGGGCCGCAAGCCCGTGGAGTTCCGGGTGGAGCTCACGCCCTACGAGCTGGACGCCGTGTCGGATGCCGACGAGGACGACGAGGACGTGGCCGCCTGGTGGTCGGGGGACGTGGAGTACGAGAAGGACGCGGACGGCGGCGACGGCCGCCCCGATGTCCAGGTCGGAGGACCGGCCTTCTGGCTCCAGATGGACGAGGCGCCCGGTGGCGACTGGCACCACCTGGCCACCATCGACTCCGCGACCGACAAGTACTCCATCAACTGCGGCGACAGCGGACTCGCCTATGCCCTGCTGAACCCCGAGCGGACCAACGGCGTCCTCATCGTCCAGTCCTGCTGACCGGCCCCGCCGGGCGCCGCCCGGCTCCGGCGCCCGGCGGACCCCTCAGGCGTACAGACGCTGGACGAAACGGGCGAGCCGCTTCTCGGACAGGTGGTGGGCGAGGTCGACTTCGCTGATCATGCCGACCAGGCGCTTGTCGGCGCCGACGACGGGCAGGCGGCGGATCTTGTTGGTCTCCATCTCGTGCAGCACCTCGTCGACGTCGGCCCCCTCGGAGATCCAGCGCGGCGTGCCCTTGCACAGGTCGCCCGCGGTGGTCCGGGTCGGGTCGTGGCCGGCGGCGATGCACACGACCACGATGTCGCGGTCGGTGATGATCCCGCACATGCGCTCGTCGGGGTCGGTCGGGTCGCTCACGGGGAGTGAGCCGACGGCCTGGTCCCGCATGAGCCGTGCGGCCTCCTGCAGGGTGTCGGTCGCCTGGATCCAGGTCGCTCCGGTGTGCATGATGTCGGCTGCGGTGGTCATGCCCGTACCTCCCGTGTGTCCTGTTACCGGACGGCGAGGCTCGTGGCTCACGCTAGGGCGGACCGTGCGAGGGGGCAACACGTCCCGCGGTCGGACTCTCCTCACGGTGCGCTACCCAAGCCTGGCCACGGGGACGGGACGGCGGGCGGGCCTCCGGCCCCGCGGCCCTACGACGGAACGAGCGCCGTCGGCGGCAGCCCCCGGATCGATGCGTCCAGGACCTGGGCCGTGTGGGCGACGGCGATCTCCTCGCCCCGCTCGCGCATCGTGGCGGCGATCTGCAGTGAGCACCCCGGGTTCCCGGCGACCAGGAGGGAGGCCTGAGTGGAGGACACGTCGTCGGCCTTGCGTGTGCCCAGGTCCGCGGCGGGTTCCGGGTTGAGCAGGTTGTACACCCCGGCCGAACCGCAGCAGATCTCCGGGTTGGGCAGGTCGGCCACCTCCAGCTCGGGGATCGCGCGCAGCAGGTCCCTGGGCTGGGCGGTCACCCCTTGGCCGTGGGAGAGGTGGCAGGCGTCGTGGTACGCCGCCGTGATGGGAAGCGGGTGGCGTTCGGCGCGTGGGCCCAGCCGCGCGAGGTATTCGGAGAAGTCCACCACCTTGGCGGACAGCGCCTCGGCGCGGCGGACCAGCTCCCGGGGGTGCCCCGCCTCGCGCAGCACCCTGCCGTAGTGCTTCATCGTTCCCCCGCACCCGGCGGAGTTGACGACGACGGTGTCCACCCCGGCCTGCTCGAAGGTGCGGACGGTCGCCTCGGCGAAGCGCGCGGCCTCCTCGGCCCGCCCGGAGTGGGAGGAGAGGGCGCCGCAGCACCCCTGCCCCTGAGGGACGACGACCTCGCACCCCTCAGCGGCCAGCACGCGTGCCGTGGCGGTGTTCACCTGTGGGAAGAACGCTCCCTGTACGCACCCGGTGAGCATGCCGACGACCGCCCGGCGCCGACCGGCGGCCGGCACGCGCTCAGGAAGCGAAGGAACCCGGGACCGGATGGGCGGAGCCATGCGCTCCATCGCCGCCAGGGACGGGGACAGCCGCTGCAGGAGGCCGGACTTGCGCAGGGGCTCCGCCAGGCCGCTGGCCTGGTAGGCGCGGAGCGGGCCCCGCATCAGCTCGAGGCGGCGTCGGTGGGGGAACAAGGAGAAGATCGCCGACCGGAGGAGGCGCTCGCCCCGGGGGCGTTCGTGTTCGTCTTCGACGCGCGCCCGCGTCGTCTCGATCAGCGCGTCATAGGCCACCCCTGAGGGGCACGCCGTCACGCAGGCCAGGCAGCCCAGGCAGTTGTCGAAGTGCCCTACCGAGGCGTCGCTGAACGCGCCCTCCTCCTCCGCCTGCCCCATCAGGTGGATGCGCCCGCGAGGGGAGTCCATCTCCTCGCCCCACAGCACATAGGTGGGGCACGTCGGAAGACAGAATCCGCAGTGCACACAGTCGGAGAGAAGGTCGGGGAACGGGCGCTCCCCGTTCTCCTTGTTCTCTGTGCTCTCGGTCATGGAGTGTCCTCCCTGCGGGTCGAAGCGCGGAAAGCGAGGGAAGGGGCGGGCGGCGCGGGCCTCAGATCCCTCCGGCGAACCGGCCGGGGGAGAGGACACCGTCCGGGTCGAGGTTCTGTTTGACCGACCGCATCAGGGGCAGCCCGGGGACCTCGCCCCACGGGTCGAGGCCGGCCGCGTGTACCGGGGGAGCCGCGTCGAGGACGGTCAGCGACCCGTGGCCGCCGGTCGCGTTTCCGAGGCGGGCACGGAGCGCGGAGACCGCGCGGACCGCACCGTCGGGGGCGGCGGCCGATGGAAGCGCGCTGTACAGGACGCCGGACCCCGCCGACCCGCGTACCGGGAGCGGACCGCCGTCCGGAGCGGCGTCGGCCAGGGCCTCCATCACCTCGGCCGCTCGGGCCGGGGGAGTCGTCAGCTTGAGCAGGGTGTCACCGGGCCCTCCGGGAAGCGTGCCCCAGCCGACGGGAAGGTCAGGGGAGGCGACAGCGTCGGAGAAGAGGTCCGACACCTCCTGCGCGCGCGCACGGATGCCGTCCTCCGGTCCTTCGAGGAGGACCTGGACCGAGATCCGTCCCCCGCCCGGACGGTCCACCTCGATCGCGGTCGGTGCGGTGTGCGACTTCAGCACGGAGGACACCAGCTCCCGAGCGCGCGGGGGGTCCGGGGCCTCAGCGGACACCACGATCCGCGCCGGAGGGATAGGCCGCAGCCGGAAGGTCACCGACGTGATCACCCCCAGCGTCCCGAACGCTCCGGTGTGCAACTTGCCCAGGTCGTAGCCGGCCACGTTCTTCACCACGCGCCCGCCGGAGCGTGAGGCCGCTCCGTCGGGGCCCGCCACCGTCATACCGATGATCAGGTCGCGCACCGGCCCGTACAGCATCCGGCCGGGCCCCGACAGGCCGGTGGCCACCACGCCGCCGACGGTCGAGCCCGGCACCACCCGGTCCACCGGCAGCCGCTGACCCGTCTTCGCCAGAACGGCGGCCAGCTCCTCCAGAGGCGTGCCGGCACCGGCCTCCACCACCAGGTCCCCGGCGGCGTGGTCCACGCCGGTCAGCGCCGACAGGTCCAGGACCGCGTCGCACCGGCGCGGCGGGGCGCCCCAGCCGATCTTGGTCCCCGCCCCCCGCGGCACCACCGCCAGCCCGGCCCGCGCGGCCGCGCCCAGCACCGCGGCGCATCCGTCGGCGTCCGAGGGACGCACCACCCACCGGGGGACGGCGCCGCCGACGGCGTCACGGTCGGTGCCGGGGCGCACTTCGGCCCCGGCCGCCCCGATCGCCTCGGGCGCCCCGCCCGCGTCCTGTGCCTGCTCGTCCTTGCCGGTCATCGAGCGCCTTTCTGGAACGATCCTGGCTCCCGGCCCGCCACCGGGCCCGCGTCCGCCGCAGCCGCCTCACCCACCGCGCTCCCTGCCGTGCCCCCGGGGGCGGCGGCGCTGGGACCCGGAGCCCGGGCCGACAGGCCGCCGAACGCCGCCGAGCAGGACGCACCATCTCCCAGCACCATCTCCCCGCAACGGTTCAGAACTGCTCCGCCCGGCCCTGCGCCACCAGCGGGTGCACGTCCCGGCGCACCCCCGGGACCTCGCCGCACAGCCGGGGCGTGGGAAGCAGCTTCTCCGGGTTGGCCACCCCCGCCGGGTCGAACGCCCGCCGGAAGCGGTCCATCGCCTCCAGGTCCTGCGGGGCGAACATGCGCGGCATCGAACAGGCCTTGTCCACGCCCACCCCGTGCTCGCCGGTGATCGACCCGCCGTGCCGGATGCACAGGTCGAGGATGGCGCCGGAGACCTCGGCGGCGCGCTCGCCCGCGCCCGGCTCGGCGTCGTCGAAGAGCACCAGCGGGTGCAGGTTGCCGTCCCCGGCGTGGAAGACGTTGGCCACCCGGATGCCGCTCTCGGCCGACAGCCGGGCGATGTCGCCGAGCACCTCGCCCAGCGCCGTGCGCGGCACCACCCCGTCCTGGACGATGTAGGCGGGGCTGATCCTGCCCACCGCGGCGAACGCCGACTTGCGGCCCTTCCAGATGCGCGCCCGCTCGGCGGCGCCGCTGGCCTCGCGGATCTCGAAGGCGCCGGCGCGTTCGCACAGCCGCCGCACCGCCGCGGCGTCGGCGTCCACGTCGGCGGCGGGCCCGTCCAGCTCCACAATCAGCACCGCGCCCGCACCCTCGGGATAGTCGCAGGCCACGGCCGCCTCGGCGGCCTCGATGGACAGCGCGTCCATCATCTCGACCGCGGCGGGCAGCACCCCTTCGGCGATGACCGAGGAGACCGCCTGCCCGCCCGCGTCCATGCCGGCGAACGCGGCCAGCAGGGTGGTGACCTTCTGCGGGGAGCGCACCAGGCGCACGGTGGCCTCGGTGGCGATGCCCAGGGTGCCCTCGGAGCCGATGAACGCGCCGATCAGGTCGTAGCCGGGGGCCTCGGGCGCCTTGCCGCCCAGCCGTACCAGCTCCCCCTGCGGGGTGGCGATCTGCAGGCCGAGCACGTGGTTGACGGTGAAGCCGTACTTCAGGCAGTGGGCGCCGCCGGAGTTCTCGGCGATGTTGCCGCCGACCGAGCAGACCTGCTGGCTGGAAGGGTCGGGGGCGTAGTAGTAGCCGTAGGGGGCGGCGGCGCGGGTGATATCGAGGTTGGCCACGCCGGGCTGGACCACCGCGCACTCGTTGTCGGGGTCGACCTCGACGATGCGGCGCATGCGGGAGGTGGTGACGAGCACCCCGTCGGCACGCGGGAGCGCTCCCGCCGACAGGCCGGTCCCGGCGCCGCGCGGAACGAACGGCACGCCCTCGGCCGCGCAGAGCCCGACCACCTCGGCCACCTGCTCGGCCGTCGTGGGCAGGGCGACCACGCCGGGGACCTCGGCGTGGTAGGTGAGGCCGTCGCTCTCGTAGGTGCGGCGGCGGGAGGGGTCGGTCAGGACGCCGTCGTCGCCGCAGATCCTCCGCAGCCGGGGGACCAGCGCGCTCAACCGGTCATCGGGCGACCGCTCCCGAGTGGGCCGCTCCTGCATGGGCTCCGCCCTCCCGCCCGTCGTCCGCGACACAGGGTCGCGCGGAGCGCGCGGGCCGGACCCCGGCGGGGCGGCCCGCGCGCTCCGCGATCTGGGCCTCAGACGTTACGGCATCCGCTCGTAAGCGGGAAGAGTCAGGAAGTCGGCGTAGTCGTCGGCCAGGGACACCTCGCGGAACAGCTCGACCGCGCGGCCGAACAGCTCGGCGTCGTAGGCCTCGCCGTGCTCGGCCTTGATGGCCGCCAGCTCCTCCTCGATGATGCGGTCGACGAGCTCGGCGGTGACCTTGGGGCCGTCGTCGAGGGTGACGTCGTTGTGCAGCCACTGCCAGATCTGCGAGCGGGAGATCTCGGCGGTCGCGGCGTCCTCCATCAGGTTGTGGATGGCCACCGCGCCGTTGCCGCCGATCCAGGCGGCCAGGTACTGCAGCGCGACGTTGACGTTGGAGCGCAGCCCCGCCTCGGTGATGCCGCCCTCGGTGGCGTCGACCGCCAGCAGGTCCCCGGCCTTGACCGACACGTCCTCGCGCAGCTTGTCGATCTGGTTGGGCCTCTCGCCCAGGACGCCGTCGAAGATCTCCATGGCGACCGGGACCAGGTCGGGGTGGGCGACCCAGGAGCCGTCGAAGCCGTCGCCCGACTCGCGGGTCTTGTCGTCGCGCACCTTGGCCAGGGCGCGGTCGTTGACCTCGGCGTCGCGGCGGCTGGGGATGAACGCGGCCATCCCGCCGATGGCGAAGGCGCCGCGGCGGTGGCAGGTGGCCACCAGCAGCTCGGTGTAGGCGCGCATGAAGGGGGCGGTCATGGTGACCGCGTTGCGCTCGGGCAGCAGGAAGCTGCGGCCGCGGGTGCGGTGCGTCTTGATGATGCTGAACAGGTAGTCCCAGCGCCCGGCGTTCAGGCCGGCCGAGTGCTCGCGCAGCTCGTAGAGGATCTCCTCCATCTCGAACGCGGCCGGGATGGTCTCGATGAGCACGGTGGCGCGGATGGTGCCGCGCGGGATGCCCAGGCGCTCCTGGGCGGCCAGGAAGATGTCGTTCCAGAGCCGGGCCTCCAGGTGGCTCTCCATCTTCGGCAGGTAGAAGTAGGGGCCCTTGCCCTTGTCGAGCTGGCGCTGGGCGCAGTGGAAGAAGTAGAGCGCGAAGTCGACGATGCCGCCGGAGGTGCGCTGCCCGTCGACGAGGACGTGCTTCTCGTCCAGGTGCCAGCCGCGCGGGCGGACCACGATGGTGGCCAGCTCCGAGTCCTCCTTCAGGGCGTAGGTCTTGCCCTGGGGGGAGGTGAAGTCCACGGTGCGGTCCAGCGCGTCGCGCAGGTTGAGCTGGCCGCCGATCATGTTCTCCCACAGCGGGGTGTTGGCGTCCTCGAAGTCGGCCAGCCACACCTTCGCCCCGGAGTTGAGGGCGTTGATGGTCATCTTGCGGTCGGTCGGACCGGTGATCTCCACGCGGCGGTCGGTGATGCCCGGCGCGGGCGGGGCGACCTTCCAGCTCGTGTCCTCGCGGACGGCCCGGGTCTCGGGCAGGAAGTCCAGGTTCTCGCCGGCGTTGATGCGGGCCTGGCGCTCCTTGCGCGCCGCCAGCAGCTCCTGCCGACGCGGCTCGAAGCGCCGGTGCAGGTCGGCGACGAGCGCGAGAGCGTCATCGGTGAGGATCTCGTCGTACCGGTCGTGGAGGGGGCCGGTGATCTCGACCCCGTTCGTGGCGCCCATGCGAAACCTTCCACAAAGTGAAACTATGTTCTGGGATGTGGAATATGACGCTACTCTCCGGTCGGGCCGCTGGTCAACGTTGTGAGCCTCTCACACGCCTGAAAACCTTCCTCTGAGAGTAAACTTCGCAATGTTTTCGAGGGAAGGGATGTGGGTGCTTCGGATACCGGCAGAAAAGGTGTGTTCTGCCTGTGGCTGGAGTGAGACCCGGCGCCCCGGTCGTGCCCGTCGGCGTGAAAATCCGGTGCCAACGACCCGGTGCCGTGCGACCATCCCAGGGAACAACCGGCGCCACCGCGACGTTGCTCCTGCTGGAGGGATATTGAGTACTGCTTACGAACACGGCTCCGACACCACGGACGGCCGCTTCGGCCACGGGGGTGCGGAGGACCGTGAGGCGGGAACCGCGGACGCCGTCGGCGCCGAGGACCTGCTCGCGCCCGAGGGCGGGCGCCCGGCCACCGACCCCGAGCCCGGCCAGCTCGACCTGGAGGAGCGCAACGCGCTGCGCCGCGTCGCCGGGCTCTCGACCGAGCTCGAGGACGTCACCGAGGTCGAGTACCGGTCGCTGCGGCTGGAGCACGTCGTGCTGATCGGCGTGTGGACCAGCGGCACCCAGGCCGACGCCGACAACTCGCTGACCGAGCTCAAACAGCTCGCCGAGACCGCCGGTGCCATGGTCCTGGAGGGCCTGACCCAGCGCCGCTCCAAGCCCGACCCGGCCACCTACATCGGGCGCGGCAAGGCCGAGGAGCTCGCCGGGGTGGTCGCCGCCACCGGCGCCGACACCGTCATCTGCGACGGGGAGCTCACCCCCGGCCAGCTGCGCCAGCTGGAGGAGGCGGTCCGGGTCAAGGTCATCGACCGCACCGCGCTGATCCTGGACATCTTCGCCCAGCACGCGCGCAGCAGCGAGGGCAAGGCCCAGGTCGAGCTGGCCCAGCTCAACTACCTGCTGCCGCGGCTGCGCGGCTGGGGCCAGTCGCTGTCCCGGCAGGCCGGCGGCCGCGCCGGCGGCAACGGAGGCGTGGGCCTGCGCGGTCCCGGTGAGACCAAGATCGAGACCGACCGGCGGCGGATCAACACCAAGATGGCCAAGCTGCGCCGCCAGCTGGCGCAGATGTCCACCGCGCGCGAGATCAAGCGCGACCGGCGGCGCGCGCGGCAGGTCCCCTCGGTCTCCATCGCCGGCTACACCAACGCCGGAAAGTCCAGCCTGCTCAACCGGCTGACCGGGGCCGGGGTACTGGTCGAGGACGCGCTCTTCGCCACCCTGGACCCGACGGTCCGGCGGGCGCGCACCCCCGACGGGCGCGGGTTCACCCTCAGCGACACCGTCGGGTTCGTCCGGCACCTGCCGCACCAGCTGGTCGAGGCGTTCCGCTCCACCCTGGAGGACGTGGCCGACGCCGACCTGATCGTGCACGTCGTCGACGCCTCGCACCCCGACCCCGAGCAGCAGCTGGCGTCGGTCCGCGAGGTCTTCGCCGACATCGGCGCCCAGGACGTGCCCGAGATCGTGGTGCTGAACAAGACCGACGCCGCCGACCCGGTGGCGCTCAAGCGGCTGCGCACCCGCGAGCCGGACGCGGTGGAGGTCTCCGCCCGCACCGGCGACGGCGTGCCCCGGCTGGTCGAGGCGGTCGCGGCCGCCCTGCCCGAGCTGCAGAACGAGGTCCGCGTCCTGGTGCCCTACGACCGGGGCGACCTGGTCTCCCGGGTGCACGAGGAGGGGCGGATCATCGCCGAGGAGCACACCGGCGAGGGCACCGCCCTGCACGCCTGGGTGCCCGCGCTGCTCGCCGGCAAGCTGCGCGATTTCGAGGTGGCCCTGAGCTGACCTGCGGCGCTCCCCGGCCGGGCCGGCCGGGGACGACGAGAACGGTGAACGGCGGAACCCCGCGCGGGGCTCCGCCGTTCGCTCTATCGTGGAGGTGCCTCCCGGGCCCGAGCGCCCGTGCGCCGCGGCGGATTCGCGGTGCGGAGGTGTACACGCCGTCCACGCATCAACTACCGTTCTGGGACACTGGCGGCGGGTGCCGGACGCCCGGTGCGCACCGCCTCCCCGGCCAAGACCACCTGAGATCGAGGTCCGTCCATGTCCTCCCCTTCACCGTGCAGCGCCGCCCCTGACACGGCGGCGCGGCCGTGAGCATCTCGGGCGGGAGCCGCTGAGACGATGACCGTGCGACTGCTCACCAACATCGGGCGCCTGTGGACCGGTACCGACCTGCTCAGCAACGCCGCCATGCTGCTGCACGGCGACCGCGTGGCCTGGGTCGGGCCCGCCGCCGAGCTCCCGCAGAGCCTGCCCGGGGTGATCGACGACATCGTCGACGTCGACGAGGTCGACAACCTCGGCGGGGGCCTGGTCACCCCGGGCCTGATCGACGCCCACTGCCACCCGGTCTACGCCGGGAACCGCTACGCCGAGGTGGCCATGCGCGCCGGCGGCGCCACCAAGTCCGAGATCGCCGGGGTCGGCGGCGGGGTGGCCTCCACCGTCACCGTGACCCGCGGGACCGACCCCTGGACGCTGTGCAACGCGGTGCGCGAGCGGCTGCGGTACTGGGTGCTCTCGGGCTGCACCACCGTCGAGGCCAAGACCGGCTACCACCTCACCCGGGACGGCGAGCTGGCCGACGTGCGGCTGCTGCGCACCCTGGAGGAGGAGCCGGGCATGCCCCGGCTGCACGTCACCTTCTTCGCTGCGCACGCGGTGCCGCCGGAGTACTTCGGCCGCCCGCAGGACTACGTGGAGGCGGTGGCCTCCTGGCTCGGCGACGCGGCCCAGGCCGGCGCCGAGGGCATGGACGTGTACTGCGACAACCACCAGTTCACCGCCGAGGACGCGCACCGCCTGCTGTCGGCCGGGCGCGCCTCGGGGCTGCGCACCCACCTGCACGCCTGCGCCAAGCCGCGGCACGGCGCCGTGCGGATGGCGGCGGACCTGCAGTGCACCTCGGTGGACCTGCTGCACGAGATCGACGAGGACGACGTGCTGGCGCTGGCCAAGACCGCCACGCCGGTGGTGGTGTGCCCGACGACGTCGCTGATGGAGCGCACCCGCCCGCCGGTGCGGGCGCTGCTGGACCACGGGGTCCCGGTGGCGCTGGGCACCGACCACAACCCCGGCCAGGCCGGGGCGATGTCGCTGCCGCTGGCGGTGTCGATCGCGGTGGCCATGTTCGGCATGAGCGTGCTGGAGGCCCTGCGCGCCGCCACCGCGGGCGGCGCCCACGCCCTGGGCTGCGGCGACCGCGGCGTGCTGGCCCCGGGCAAGTTCGCCGACATCGTCCAGTGGGACGCCGACCACGAAGGCGCCTTCGCCTGGTCCTACGGCCTGAAGTCGCTGCGCGTGTGGCGGGGCGGCGAGACGATCCGCTGAGCCGTCGGCGGAGACCACGGCGGCGTCTGCGGAACCGGCGAAGGGGCCATGGCCCCCAGCGGGATGCGCCCGTCCCCTCGGATGCCTGTCTGATCCCTGCGCACCTTCCGCGCCCATGCGCCCGACGACGGGCCCTGGCTCCCGACCCCCGCGCCGTTCCGGGCCCCGCCTGCTCGGAGACCGAGAGCCGACAGGCCCACACGATCGGCCGCCGAGTTGCGGTGGAGGGGCCGAGGGGAGAAGCGACACCGCGGGAAAACCGCCCTGGCGGATCGGGACCGGCGCACGGGATGCCGGTCGGCCGCAGGCTCGGGGCACCGCCCCGCTCTCGCTGCGCCGCCGGAGCGGCCCGCCTAACGCCACAGAACCTCTGAAGAGCTCAGTACCGAGGTCCGGGGGTTCGGAGAGCCGACGCCCTGCGCTGAGACCCCTGGGAACCGGCCGTCCTCGTTCAGCCCCGGCCGGCGCTGCGGGCGGTGGCGATCTCGATGACCGCGCGCTCGAGGGCATAGGCGGGGTCGCGGCCCGCGCCCTTGATGAGGGCGTCGGTCTCGGCCACCACGCGCATGGCGCGTGCGACGCCCTGGGGCGACCAGCCGCGGGCCTGCTGGCGCAGGGTCTTGAGCTTCCACGGGGGGACCTTGGCCCGCTTGGCGATCTCGGCCTCGGACACCCCGCGCGGCGGCTGGGCGGCCACGGCGATGCCCCGCACGGCGCCCGCCAGGGCGCTGTTGATCAGGACCGGCGCGGTGCCCACCGCCAGCGACCAGCGCAGCTGCTCCAGCGCCTCGGGCAGGCGTCCCTCCACCGCGCGGTCGGCGACGGTGAAGCCCGAGGCCTCGGCCTTGCCGGTGTGGTAGCGGGCGACGGCGGCCGCGTCCACCCGCCCGTCGGTGTCGGCGATGAGCTGGGTGCAGGCGGCCGCGATCTCCCGCAGGTCGTTGCCGACGGCGTCGAGGAGCGACTGGGCGGCGTCCGCCGTGATCTGGCGGCCGCCCCGGGAGAACTCCTCCTTGATGAACTTCAGGCGCTCGGCGGGCTTGGTCGGCTTGGCGCAGTCCACGCGCGCGGCGCCGGCCTTCTTCGCGGCGTCGAGCAGCGCCTTGCCCTTGGCCCCGCCCGCGTGCACCAGGACCAGCACCACGTCGTCGGCCGGGTCCTCGAGGTAGGAGGTGACCTCCGCGGCCAGGTCCTTGGTCAGGTCCTGGGAGGAGCGCAGCACCACCACCCGGCGCTCGCCGAACAGCGAGGGCGAGGCGGCCTCGGCCAGCTTGCCCACGGTGACCTGCGCGGGCACCAGGTCGTGCACGTCCACCTCGGGGTCGCCGTCCCGGGCGGCGGCGACCAGCTCGGCGACGGCGCGGTCGACGAGCAGCTCCTCGTCGCCGACGACGAGGGTGACCGGGGAGACGGACGCGGAAGCCATACGAGCAGGATGCCACGCACCGGTGACCGTTCGGGCCGGAGTCGGCGCCGCCGGATCGGCGGTGATGCGGGAAGGGCGACGGGGCGGCGCGAACGGGGCCCGGAACCGGTCCCCTGGGTGGCTCGGGGGTATCGGATGTGGTGACAACACCACCCGATCGCACCAAGAGTGGTGCTATCACCACTCTCGATTGCCCGCGTCCTGCCGGTGGGCCCGAACGGCTCATGCCCGATCGTCCTGTCCGCGAGCGAAGGCTTCGGGGCCCTCAGGGCCCGGGACGACGGCGATGTCGCCCTGCAGGTCGGTCCGGTAGTGCGCGTCGGTGAGGCCCTCCACCACCCGCAGGGTCTCCGGTGACGGGTGGCCGTAGGAGTTGTCCGCGCCCACCGATGTCAGGACCAGACGGGCGCCCGTGGCCTCAAGGAACGCCTTCTCCTGTGTCTTGGCCCCGTGGTGGGGTGTCTTGAGCACGTCGACTGCGAGCGCGTCCGTCCGGCCGAGCAGCGCGCGCTGCGTCGGCTCCTCGATGTCCCCGGTGAGCAGGACCGTCATGGGGAGGGCGTCCCCGTCGCGCGGCGGACTCCAGCGCGCGTGCAGGACGACGCTGTGATCGTTGTCGCCCGCGGAGGCGGAGGCGCCGGTGCTCTCCCGGGAACCGCCCGGTGCTCCTTCCGGCCAGAGCACGGTCAGGGTCCACGGGCCGGCGGCCCACACCTGTCCCGATTCGGCGGCGTGCAGCGGGATCCCTTCGGCGCGCAGGTGTTCGCCGGGCGAGGAGGCCCCGAACCCGCCGGGCGCCAGTACGGCGTGGGCGCCGCGGCCCTTCAGCGCGCCGACCGTGTCGCCTGCGTGGTCGGCGTGGGCGTGGGTGAGCACCAGCAGCGACAGGTGCTCCACGCCCAGGTCCCCGAGGCAGCGGTCGACGCCGGCGCCTTCATCACCGGTGTCCACGAGCACGGCCTGCCCGTCCCCGGTGGCCAGGGCCAGCGCGTCCCCCTGCCCGACGTCGCAGGCCGCCAGGGCCCACCCCTGCGGCGGCCAGCCCTTCAGCACGCACATCGTGGCGGCGGAGCAGACCCCGACCGCAGTGAGGGAGGCCAGGAGGCCGCGCCGGGCGCGGCCCCGCAGCACGAGCACGGCGGCGACCACCACGGCCAGGACCAGCGCGCCGACGGCGTCGCCGCGCCAGGGCAGGGCGGTGAAGGGCAGGGAGGCCACAGCGCGGGCGATCGCGGCGACGGCCAGCACCGCCAGCCCGGGCACCCAGGCCAGGAGCGCGGCGACCGGAGGCCAGAGCAGAGCCGCGACCGCGGTCGCGAACCCGCCTGCCATGGCGACGGGGACGAGAGGGGTGGCCGCGATGTTCGCGGGCACCGCCGCCCAGCCCACCTCGGGGCGCAGCAGCACCAGCACCGGCAGGCAGGCCACGTGGGCGGCCAGGGCCACTGCGGCCGCCTCGGCGATCCACCGGGGAGGCCGGGGCGCACGGGGCCGCAGGCCGTGCAGCGTGCGGCTCCAGCGCGGGGCGAGCACCATGATGCCGCCGGTGGCCAGGACCGACAGGGAGAAGCCGTAGGCGCGGGCCAGGGCGGGGTCGAACAGCACCAGCGCCAGGAGGGCGGCCGCCAGCGCGGCCAGCCCGGTGCGGGGGCGGCCTGCGGCGAGGGCGGACAGGGCGATCAGCGCCATCAGCGCGGCGCGCAGCACGCTGGGGCGGGGCCCGGCGACCAGGACCATGGCGGCGATGAGCGCGGCCGCGGCGAGCGCGGCGGCCCACGGAGGCAGGCGCGCCCACCGTGCCAGGGCCAGGGCGGATCCGGTGAGCACGGCCAGGTGGGTGCCGGAGACGACCATCAGGTGGGTCGTCCCGGAGGCGCGGAAGTCCTCCACGACCGAGGAGGGCACGCGCGCGGAGTCCCCGGCCACGAACGCCGGCAGCAGGGTGTCGGCGGGGGAGGGCAGCCCGGAGGAGGCGGCGCGCAGGCGCTCGCGGGCGTGCTCGGCCCAGGCCTGGGCGGCGGGCGCAGGCCGGACGCCGTGCGGCGGCCCCCGGACCAGGACCAGGGCGCGGACGGGGCCGCCGCCGTCGGCGGGGACCACCGCGCCTGAGATCCGCACGCGCTGCCCGGGGAGCAGGGGGCCCCAGCCGGGGCCGGAGGCGACGAGGACGACGGGGACGCGGGTGGCGAGGCGGGGCCGGTCGGGGCGCAGCACGGCCACGGTCATGGCCCGGACGACGTGCCGCTCCGCGTCCGGACGCGCCTCGTCGCCGGCCGCGGCGCCGGCCTTGGGGCGCGGGGGCTCGGAGACCTCGACCTCCAGCTCGGCAGTGGCCTCGCGCGCGGCGAGCGCGGTGACGGGGGAGGCCTCGACGGAGGCGAGCCGACCGGCGCAGGCCACGGCGGACGCGGCGCAGCAGGCGAGCAGTGCGGCCACGGCGGCCCGGGCGGGCGTCCCCGGGGCGGGGCGCCGGAGCCGGAGCAGGGCCGCTCCGGCGGCGGCCGTGAGCAGGACGGAGGCTCCCGTGGCGACGGCGGCGCCCCCGCCGATGAGGAGGGCGGCCGTGACCCAGGCTCCCACGGCCGGCGCGACGAGTCGGAGGTCGACGGCGCGCACCTCCCCGTCGGAGCCGGGCGCATCGGGAGCATCGGTCCCGAAGAGCAGCGACGTCCGCATGAGGCCTCCTGAGAACGGGCGGGCCAAGGGGAACAGAGCCCCCGGAGGAGACTGGCGAGCGAAACCACCGGGGTCGTAGAAGGTCGATGAGGGAGTGCTGAAGCGGCTTCGGGCACGGCGAAGGGCGCTCATGGCCGGTGTGCGGCCATGCGCCCGGATGCCCTGCGGCTCAGGGCGGTGGCCCGGACGCTGTGCGCCGCCCGGAGCGCCGCGCCACGTACTCGACACGGCGATCCGGCACCACCTGGCGGTCGATGCCCCGCTCACGTGGTCATCGCAGGGCCGCCGTGCCCCCACAGGTGGAAGGGATGGACGGGGATTCCGCCTGGGTGGGCCGTCGACTGAGGGGAACGCGACGAGGGCCGTGCCCGGGCGCTGTGGCTGGTGCGCCCCACGGGTACCCCGTCCGTCCAACGGCCACGGCACTCCGACGGGCGCGGCCCGGTCACGGTGGCGGGACCCCGACCTGGACCAGGTCCTTGAGTTCCGCATAGCGCTTCTCGCCGATGCCCGACACGTCCTGGAGCTGTTCCACCGACGTGAATCCTCCGTTCCGGGTGCGGAAGGCGATGATGCGCTCGGCCAGCACCGGGCCCACGCCGGGGAGTTCCTGGAGCTGCTCCTGAGTGGCCGTGTTCAGGTCGATCGGGGCCTCCGCCGGTGCCTCCGCCCCTGCCTTCGGGGCCGGGGGAGCGGTGCCCGGCGGGGACTGTTCGTACTCCTCACCGACGAGGATCTGCTCGCCGTCGGCCAGCGGGCGCGCCAGGTTCAGGGTCCCGGTCCCGGCCCCGTCGGCCACCCCGCCCGCCGCCTCGATCGCGTCGGCCACGCGCGATCCGGCGGGCAGCGTCACCACCCCCGGCTCCTGCACGTCCCCGCCGACGTGCACGGTGACCTCCCCCTGTTGCGCGGCCGCACCGGGGGTTCCCGCCGCGGGGCCCTCGTCCGGCGGCGGACGGCTCGCGGCGGGGGCATCGGCCCCGGAGGGGGAAGGCGCGGCCGCGGCGTCCGCCTGGAGGCGGGGTGCGGGATCGCCGGTGGGTGCACCGCCCAGGGCGAACCAGGCGGTCACCGCCACCGCCGCGACGCAGACGAGCAGCAGTCCGCCGAGACCCGCCCTGCTCAGCCGGGCCCGGCCGTCCGGGGCGCTGAGCTGGAGGCGTTCGGCGAGCAGCTCGGTCAGTGACGGCCGCAGGGGCGGCGGTGCGACTTCGGCGTAGCCGCGGGGGAGTGCCCCCTCCTCGGACACAGGCTCGGACACAGGCCCGGGGGCAGGGGCCCGCCGGCGGCGGGGCGACGGCCGAGGGCCGGGAGCGGGGGCGGCGGCACCGGGCCGGTCGACGGGGACCGCGTAGGGCGGCGCGGGCACGTCGATCCCGGAGACGGCGTCCTCGTCGGGGGGATCGCGGGGAGGGGCCGGCCGGGCCGTGGGCTCGGTGGCGGCGGTGGCTGCGGTGGCGGGATCGTCGAAAGGGGGAGCCGCCGGCCCGGCCGCAGGGGGAGCGGGCGGGGCGGCCCGGGCGCTCGTGACCGCGCGGAGGCGGTCACTCGCCTTGTCGCGGGAATCGGAGTGGCGGCCTCGGCCGCGGAGCGGAGACATGGGGCCAGAGTGGGCCGCCCGCGCGCCGATCGGGGCGCGGATCTCCCCGCTGTGGACAACCGTGGACGCGCGACCGCCTCCCGGGAGTGCGCCACCGCTTCCCTCGGGGGCCGCAGGGTTCGAGATGATCCTCATGTCGTCGCCGGATGAGGCCACTGATTCGGAGGTCATATCCGGGAGAGCGAACGAGGTGACGAGGATGCCTGTCCGTGCGCGGTCTATACGGACGTGCTGGACGGCCCATGGTCGAGCACGGCCTCGGCTCGGATCGACTCGGCGCCGAGCCCGACGCGGTCGCGCCAGCGCCGCCGGTTGGTCTGCCCGCCCGTTCGGATCCGCCGGGGTCAGGCGTCGCGGAAGGGGACCCCGAGGTCGCCGGTGGCCAGGGTGCGCAGCCAGGCCGCCATGCTCGCGTCGCGGGCCCGCCGCACCTGCGGGCCCAGTTCGGGGAACACCCGCCCCCAGGCCAGCGCGCGGGACACCGGGCCCAGCCGCAGCGCCGCCTGGGCCTCGTCGCGCAGCTCGGGCATCGATCCCGTGTCGCTCCACGGCTCCAGGTAGGCGTCGCGCAGGCGCTCCAGTTCGGCGGGGGACGCGCCGTACTCGGCGGCCGCGAAGCGCAGCGGCACCAGCAGGCTCGTGAACGGGTGCGCCACCGAGGCGTCCCCCCAGTCCACGAAGCGGTACCCGCCCTCCAGCAGGAACACGTTGCCCATGTTCAGGTCCGAGTGGTCCAGCGACGGCGGCACGGCCGAGGACGCCAGCCGGGCCCGGATGCGCTCGAACTCCGGGCGGAACGCCTCCACGTCCGTGCGCGCCGGCCCCAGCTGCGCGGACACGCCCCGGTCCGCCAGCAGCTCGTCCAGCAGCGTTCCCAGCCTCGCCGGCCGCAGGTCGGGCACGCCCAGCGCGAGCATGTCCCGCACCCGCCCCACCAGAGCCCGCTGCAGTTGGGCGTAGGCCCGCAGGACCGACCCCCACATGCTCAGGTCCCGCGACCGCCCCAGCAGGTCCACCAGCGGCGGCCCGCCGTCGGGCAGCAGGGCCCACCCGCGTTTGGCGTCCACCGCGATGGGGGTCAGCACCCGCCCCGGCGCCCAGGCGTGCAGCGCGCCGGCCAGGGCCGCCTCGAAGTCGGCGCCCGGCGCCCCCGCCTTGAACCACACGGTGCCCAGCGTGGTGGCGAAGCGGGCCGTGGTGGACCAGGGCCGCACCCGTACCCGCGGCGGCACCGGCAGCACCCGTCCGCCGCGCTCGGCGAGCCTGCCCTCCACCCAAGCGGTGACCTCGCCCCGCGGCCCCGGGTCCTCCCACAGGGCCAGGCGGAGTGAGGCGTAGTCGACACCGTCCACGACGACCACGCTAGATCAGGAACCGACCCGCGTCCCGGGTCCGGTGGGGCACGTCACGGGGCGGTCCGGTTCGCGCCCGGCGACGGGGCGGCCGACCGGTTCGGGGAGTCCGTGCCGCGGGCCTCGCACGGGGGAGCGGCGGGGCGCCGCACCCCGATGACCTGTGCCGCAGGGCAGGCCCGGCGCCCGGTGGCCGACGGAGCCGTGCGGAAGCGTGAAAAGCGGGCCGTCCCCTCGGGGACGGCCCGCTTTTCACGCTTCCGGCCGACGACCGGGCGCCCTGCCTACTTCTGGAGCTGCTCCAGGCGCTTGGCGATGGCGCTCTTGCGGTTCGCGGCCTGGTTCTTGTGGATGACGCCCTTGCTGGAGGCCTTGTCCAGCTGGCGGGCGGCGGCGCGCTGCAGGACGACGGCCTGCTCCACGTTTCCGGCGTCGGCGGCGTCACGGAACCGGCGGACGGCCGTCTTCAGGGACGACTTGACCGAGCGGTTGCGCAGACGAGCCTTCTCGTTCTGCCGGATGCGCTTCTTCTGCGACTTGATGTTCGCCATGCGAAAACGTGCTCCAGTGAAATTTCGGGTGGTGGGTCCTGACGCTCGACCCCGACCGCGGGCAGCCGTTCCGCGGAGGGCCGGGCCCGGACCGGCACCGGGTGTATGAGACCGAAGGGCTCAAACGAACGTGGAACGTCCGAGACACGGACTTCCATTATGCAACGTCTGGGGGAGTGCTTCCGACCGTCCGGGGGGTCAGCCGGACGGCGACGCCCAGCCGGCCACATAGGCGTCCCAGTCCTCGTCCGAGGCGGTGTCGAGCAGATACAGGGCCACCCCTGCGTCCGTATCGCGCATGCCCGCCCTGGTCATTCCGATCCGCACGGCCTCAACGGCCGTGGAGGCGTCCTCGCTCCCGGCCTCAGGGCCCCAGCGCTCGTCCTCATAGGTCGGCACGCCGAACCGTACCGCCGTGTCCTCGGTGCGTTCGGTGTCCAGGGCCTCCGCGGTCTCCTCGACCTGGCGCACCATGTACCCGCCGTACATCGACCCGACCGGCATCCCCGACCCGTGCCCTGGAACGACGACGACGTCCGCGCGCTCCGCGACGCGCCTGAGGTACCCCTTCGACCAGTACCGTTCGCCCCGGTCGATCGCGAAGTAGGGGACGCGCAGCCCCGGCACCAGCTCCACCGGGAGCGCCTGCACGGACAGCACCGCGTCGTCCCCGATCTCCTCCCCGACCTGTTCGAGCAGTCCCGGATACGACGGGTCGTTCACCGACACCGGCGCCACGTCCAGGTGCACCCCGGCGAACCCGGCGTCGGCCATGGCGCCCGCCGCCGACGACAGCTCGGTCCGTGCCTGCTCGTCGAAGCGGTCCTCGACCAGGGACGAGCCTTCGGCCCGGTGCCGCAGCCACGCCAGGACCCGCACCTCGGGCAGCTCCTGTCCGGCCCATTCGAGGAAGCCGGCGGCGCCGTCCGAGCCGCCGGCGCCCGTCACCGCGCCGTCCGCGTCGATCTCGCCCGCCAGAACGTACAGCTCGCCGATCTCACCCTGCTCGACGCGCGCCTTGAGCGCGCCACGCTCCTCGGCCCCGGCCTCCCCGGTCAGCCACCGGTCCGACAGCCAGGCGGCGTCCCCGCCGTTCCCGGCGGCCCAGTCGGCCTTGTCCCCGGAGAACCTCATGCCCAGAAGCGCCCCGGCCGCCACCACCACGACCAGCAGCGCCGCCACACCCGCGGCGACGCGCTTCAGCAGCCACTTCACCGATGTCCCCCGTTCTCCCGCCGTCGCATAGCCTGAGACCTGTACGCCCTACGCCCTGGGATCCGCACCGCCCGCAGGGCCGCCGAGGTCCCGGCCGCCGGTGGACATGGGATCATGGAGGGCGATACCCGCGCAGCACGGCCGCTCACGCGCCCGCGCGCGCTGTCCCTCTACCGACGACAAAGGTGAACGGAGCACGGTGGCACAGCCGAAACGGACCGATCCCGCGCTGATCCGGAACTTCTGCATCATCGCGCACATCGACCATGGCAAGTCGACGCTGGCCGACCGCATGCTCCAGTTGTCCGGCATCGTCGAGGACCGCCAGATGCGCGCCCAGTACCTGGACCGCATGGACATCGAGCGCGAGCGCGGCATCACGATCAAGTCGCAGGCCGTCCGCCTCCCCTTCACGGCGCTCGACGACCGGACCTACGTGCTGAACCTGATCGACACCCCCGGACACGTCGACTTCAGCTATGAGGTCTCCCGCTCCCTGGCGGCCTGCGAGGGCACCATCCTTCTGGTCGACGCCGCCCAGGGCATCGAGGCCCAGACCCTGGCCAACCTCTACATGGCCTTGGAGAACGACCTCGCGATCATCCCGGTCCTGAACAAGATCGACCTGCCGGCCGCCCAGCCGGAGAAGTACGCCGAGGAGCTCGCCGGGATCATCGGCTGTGAGCCCTCCGACGTGCTCAAGGTCAGCGCCAAGACCGGCGAGGGGGTCGAGGAGCTCCTCAACGAGCTGGTCCGCCAGGTCCCGCCGCCGGAGGGCGACGCCGACGCCCCCGCGCGCGCGATGATCTTCGACTCGGTCTACGACACCTACCGCGGCGTGGTGACCTACGTGCGGGTCGTGGACGGGGCGCTGAGCTCCCGCGAGCGCATCACGATGATGTCGACCGGCGCCGCCCACGAGATGCAGGAGGTCGGCGTCATCTCGCCCGAGCCCACCAAGGTCGCGGGCCTGGGCGTGGGCGAGGTCGGCTACATCATCACCGGTGTGAAGGACGTCCGCCAGTCCAAGGTCGGTGACACCATCACCTCCGCGGCCAAGGGCGCCACCGAGATGCTGCCCGGCTACCAGGAGGCCAAGCCGATGGTCTTCTCCGGGCTGTACCCCATCGAGGGCACCGACTACCCGGTCCTCCGCGATGCCCTGGAGAAGCTCCAGCTCAACGACGCGTCCCTGGTGTTCGAGCCGGAGACCTCCGCAGCGCTCGGCTTCGGCTTCCGCTGCGGCTTCCTCGGGCTGCTCCACCTGGAGATCACCCGCGCGCGCTTGGAGCGCGAGTTCGACCTGGCGCTCATCTCCACCGCGCCCAACGTCATCTACCGGGTGGTCATGGAGGACGGCACCGAGCACACGGTGACCAACCCCAGTGAGTTCCCCGAGGGCAAGATCGACCAGGTCTTCGAGCCGGTCGTGAAGGCCACGCTGCTCTCGCCCTCCGACTACGTGGGGGCGATCATGGAGCTGTGCCAGGGGCGGCGCGGCTCCCTCCTCGGTATGGACTACCTGTCCGAGGACCGGGTGGAGATGCGCTACATGCTGCCCCTGGCCGAGATCGTCTTCGACTTCTTCGACCAGCTCAAGTCCCGCACCAAGGGGTACGCCTCGCTGGACTACGACACCTCCGGGGAGCAGTCCGCGGACCTGGTCAAGGTCGACATCCTGCTGCAGGGGGAGACCGTCGACGCCTTCTCGGCGATCGTGCACCGGGAGCACGCCTACGCCTACGGCACGGAGATGACCAAGAAGCTGCGCGAGCTGATCCCCCGGCAGCAGTACGAGATCCCGGTCCAGGCCGCCATCGGCTCCCGGGTGATCGCCCGTGAGAACATCCGCGCGATCCGCAAGGACGTGCTCTCGAAGTGCTACGGCGGCGACATCAGCCGTAAGCGCAAGCTGCTGGAGAAGCAGAAGGAGGGCAAGAAGCGCATGAAGATGGTGGGCCGCGTCGAGGTCCCCCAGGAGGCCTTCATCTCCGCGCTGTCCACCGGTTCGGATCCCAAGGAGGATGCGAAGAAGAAGTAGCTCCCGGCAGGAGGGGCCGCCTGGGTGCCGCCGCATCGCCCGGCGCGGTCCTTCCCCGCGTTGATCTCGGGGAAGTCGGCCTTGTACCGGCTGGTACACCCCCGACTTCCCCGAGATCAACGGGATGCGGGCGGCCCTCAGGCGCCCGTCCCGGGGCCGGCCGCCGCCGGCGCGGCGGCCGCGCGGCGGGCCGTCGCGGGCGGGACCGCGGTCGAGGCGCGGACGACCAGCTCCGGGTCGAACAGGTACTCGTCGTGGGAGACGGCGTGCCCGTTGATGGCATCGGTCAGGCTGCGCACCGATGCGTGGGCCATGGCCTTGACGGGCTGGCGGACCGTGGTCAGCGGCGGGTCGGTGAAGGCGATGAGCTGGGAGTCGTCGAAGCCGACCGCGGAGAAGTCCCGCGGCACCGACAGCCCGCGCTGGCGGGCGGCGCGGATCGCCCCCAAGGCCATCAGGTCCGACCCGCACACCAGGGCGGTCGCCCCTTCGCGCAGCAGCCGTACCGCCGCGGCGTAGCCCCCTTCGACGCCGTACTGGGCCAGCGTCACCAGGGACTCGGGGTCGAGCCCGTGGCGCAGCATCGCCGCGCGGTAGCCCTCCCGGCGCCGCTTGACCGGCACGAAGCGCTCGGGGCCGCTGGCGAACCCGATCCGGGTGTGGCCGAGGGTGGCCAGGTGGTCCACGGCCTGCCGTGCGGCCTCGTGCTCGTCGCAGGAGACGAAGGCGGCCGGCACGTCCTCGGCGTACCCGTTGACCAGCACGATGGGCAGCCCGCGGGAGACCAGGCGGCGGTAGCGGTCGTGGTCGGCGGTGGTGTCGGCGTGCAGCCCGGACACGAAGATGATGCCGGCGACGTTGCGCTCCAGCAGCATCTCCACGTACTCGTCCTCGGTGTTGCCGCCGGGGGTCTGGGTGCCCAGCACGGGGGTGTACCCGTGCTGCCCCAGGACCTTCTCCACCTCCTGGGCGAACATCGGGAAGACGGGGTTGTCCAGCTCGGGCACGACCATCCCGACCAGCCCGGCCGAGCGCCGGCGCAGCCGCGCGGGGCGCTCGTAGCCCAGCACGTCCAACGCGGTCAGCACCGCCCGCCGGGTCTCGGCCCCCACCCCCGGCTTGTCGTTCAGCACGCGGGAGACGGTCGCCTCGCTGACGCCCGCGTGCCGGGCGATGTCGGTCAGTCGTGGAGCCATGGGCAGCACTCTAATGCAGATTCTTCGACATCTCTCCGCAAGATCTGGGTAATATTGCGCAAGCTCTTGCAGAGCCTCAGCACCATCCGGGTCAACGTGGAGGTACCCCCGCATGCCGCAGTCCCCTGCCCCCCAGGCCTCCCGCGCACCGGGCGCGGCCCCCGCGACGTCCGCGGGCCGTACCGAGTGGTGGCGCGACGCCGCGATCTACCAGATCTACGTCCGCAGCTTCGCCGACTCCGACGGCGACGGCGACGGCGACCTGCGCGGCGTCCGGCGCCGCCTGCCGGAGCTGGCCGAGCTGGGCGTGGACGCCGTCTGGCTCACCCCCTTCTACGTGTCCCCGCTGGCCGACGGCGGGTACGACGTGGCCGACTACCGCGACGTCGACCCGCGCTTCGGGACGCTGGAGGACTTCGACGCCATGGTCGAGACCGCGCACGGCCTGGGCCTGCGGGTGATCATCGACGTCGTGCCCAACCACACCTCCTCGGCGCACCGGTGGTTCGACGCGGCCGTGGCCGCCGGGCCCGGCTCGCCCGAGCGCGCGCGCTACATCTTCCGCCCCGGCAAGGGGGCGGACGGGGAGCTCCCCCCGAACAACTGGCGCTCCATCTTCGGCGGCCCGGCCTGGACGCGGCTCAAGCGTCCCGACGGCACGCCCGAGGAGTGGTACCTGCACCTGTTCGCCCCCGAGCAGCCCGACCTGGACTGGACCCACCCCGAGGTGCACGCCGAGTTCGAGGACGTGCTCAGGTTCTGGCTCGACCGGGGCGTGGACGGGTTCCGCATCGATGTGGCGCACGGGATGGTCAAGGACCCTGCACTCCCCGACATCGACGACGGCGCCAAGCCCGACCTGCTGGACGGCTCCACCCGGCTGCCCTACTTCGACCAGGACGGGGTGCACGAGATCTACCGCAAGTGGCGGCGGATCGCCGACTCCTACCCGGGCGAGCGCGCGCTCGTGGCCGAGGCCTGGGTGGAGGACTCCGAGCGGGTGGCGCGCTACATCCGGCCCGACGAGCTGCACCAGGCCTTCAACTTCGAGTACCTGGGGGCCGGATGGGACCCCGCTGAGGTCGCGCGGGTCGTCGACGCGACCCTCGCCGCCAACGGAAAGGTCGGGGCGCCCACCACGTGGGTGCTGTCCAACCACGATGTGACGCGCCACCGCACCCGCTTCGGCGGGCCTGAGGGCGGCCTCAAGCGCGCGCGGGCGGCCGCGCTGCTCACCCTGGGCCTCCCGGGGTCGGCCTACCTGTACCAGGGGGAGGAGCTGGGACTGCCGGAGGTCACCGACCTTCCGGAAGAGGCCCTGCAGGATCCGACGTGGGAGCGGTCGGGGCGCACCGAGCGCGGGCGCGACGGGTGCAGGGTGCCGCTGCCCTGGGAGGAAGGGGAGGCCCCCTACGGCTTCGGCCCGCAGGGCAGCCGGCCCTGGCTCCCGGTCCCCTCGGAGTGGGCCGGCCTGAGCCGGCAGGCCCAGCGCGAGGATCCCGGGTCGGTCCTGGCGCTGTACACCGAGGCGCTGCGGCTGCGCCGCGAGGTGGTGGCCGCGTCCCCGGGCGAGGACGGCCTGGAGTGGGAGACGGCGCCCCGCGGGGTGCTGCGCTTCCGGCGGGGGGAGCGCTTCGCCTGTGCGGTCAACATGTCCACGGCCCCCGTCGAGCTGGACGGGGTGGGCGAGGTCCTGCTGTCCGGCGGCGGTGTCGAGGGCCGGGACGGGGCGCTGGTCCTCCCTCCGGACACCGGGGTCTGGTTCGTCCCGGGAGCCTGAGCGCGTATCCGAGGACCCTGAGCGGCAGTCCGTCTGAGCGGGAGGGCGGAGCCGCCCGGCGCCGGACGGTGAGCGGCGCCGGAAAGTGAAGAAACCCTTGCGAGGGAGGCGGTGGGTGCCGCCTCCCTCGTCGGCGTGTCCGCGGCCGGGTACCCGGGCGGTTCTGCGTGGAAGGCGCGAACGCAAGACGACGCCCGGGTTTCGAGGATGTTTCCGGATTGTGATGGAAAAAGGCTGCAAAATCTTGCAGATCTTGCCGAAAGTAGGGGAGGTCACAGGGGCGGCGCCCAGCCCCGCCCCGCGGCAGGGGCGCCCGCACCGCCCCGGCCCCCGCCCTCCACCACCCCCGACCGCCGCCTCCGGCGGAGGCGGCCGAGACGAGGAGAACCCCCATGCGACCGAGAACCGCACCCCCGCGCGCGCTCGCCGGCGCCGCGGCCCTCGCCCTGGCGGCGACCGCCTGCTCCGGCGGAGGCGAGACCGCCGACGAGGCCGCGGGCACCCTGGTCATCTGGGCCGACCCCGAGCGCACCGACGTCCTGGCCCCCTTCGCCGAGGAGTTCGGCCAGGCCAACGGGGTCCAGGTCGACGTGCAGTCGCTCCCCGTCGACGACATCCAGGGCGACTTCGTCACCGCCCACGAGGCCGGGTCCGGCCCCGACATCCTCGTCGGCGCGCACGACTGGATCGGCAACCTGGTGCAGAACGGCTCCATCGACCCTGTGCAGCTCCCCGGGGACGCCCAGGAGCGGTTCGACCCGGGCGCCATCGACGCGGTCACCTACCAGGGCCGGCTCTACGGCGTCCCCTACGCCATGGAGTCCCTGATGCTCCTCCGCAACACCGAGCTCGCCCCCGACGCGCCCGCCACCATGGAGGAGCTGGTGGAGACCGGAACGGCGCTCAAGGACGACGGCGACGTCGAGGAGGCCCTGGGGGTCCAGGTCAGCCAGACCGGCGACCCCTTCCACCTGCAGCCGCTGTACACCTCGGCCGGCGGCTACCTGTTCGGCACCGACGACGAGGGCGACCCCGACCCCTCCGACCTGGGCGTGGGCACCCCCGAGTCGGTCGAGGCCATGGAGAAGATCGCCGAGCTCGGCGAGGAGGGCGAGGGCGTGCTCAAGCGCTCGATCGACTCCGACAACGTGGGCTCCCTCTTCGAGCGCGGCCAGACCCCCTACTTCATCACCGGCCCCTGGTCGCTGGCGGCCGTCAAGGACGCCGAGGTCGACTACGCGATCTCCCCGGTGCCCGGCTTCGAGGGCATGAACGAGGCACGGCCCTTCCTCGGCGCGCAGAGCTTCTTCGTCGCCTCCGGCGGCGAGAACAAGGTCCTGGCCGAGGAGTTCATCGTCAACAACGTGGCCCAGCCCGAGCTGGCCACCGCCCTGTACGAGGCCGACCCGCGCCCGCCGGCGCTGGTCGAGGTCTTCGAGGCCGCCGAGGCCGACGACCCGGACCTGGCGGCGATGATGGAGGCGGCCGAGGACGCCGAGCCGATGCCGGTCATCCCGGAGATGAGCGCGATCTGGGACCCCTTCGGCAAGGCCCAGGCGGCGGTCATCGGCGGCGAGGACCCCGAGCAGGCCGTCGCCTCCGCCGAGAAGGCCATCTCCGAGCAGATCGGTTGATCCGGTGGTGAGGAACGACGACGGGGCGGGCGCGCCCGCGAAGGCGCCCGCCCCCCTTCCCGGAGCGCGCCTGGCCCCCCGCGGCGGAACGGCCGGGCACCTGGTCAAAGCGGCACTGCTGGCCCTGTCCGCGGGGATCGCGGTGTGGGCCGCGCTCCCGCTGATCGCGGCCGGAAACTGGTTCGGGCTGGCCGCCGTGGCGACCGTGACCGCCGTGGTCTTCCGCGTGTACCTGTCCGAGCGGCACGTCCCCGCCAAGTACCTGCTGCCCGGGGTGCTGCTGCTCATCGCCTTCCAGGTGGTGCCGGTGCTCTACACCGTCGGCACCTCGGTGACCAACTACGGCGACGGGCACCGGGGCACCAAGGAGCAGGCGATCGCCCAGATCGAGGCCGCGTCGGTGGCCGAGAGCGAGGGCGGCCAGGACTACGTGCTCACGCTGGCGGCCCGCGGCGACGCTGCCACCGGAGAGCTGGTCTTCCTGCTCACCGGTGAGGGCGACCGGGTCCTCGCCGGCGACGAGGAGGGCCTGGAGCCGCTGCCGGGGGCGCGGACCGGCCCGACCGGCAAGGTCACCGAGGCGGGCGGGCTCACGCTGCTGACGGCCGCCGAGGCGGGCGAGCGCAGTGAGGAGATCTCGCAGCTGGCGGTCCCCGCCGGCGAGGGCGCCGGGATCCGCGCCAGCGGGCTCTCGGCCGCCTACGAGGGCCGGGCCACCCGGGTGTACGACGAGGGGTGCGACTGCATCACCGACAGCACCACCGGCGAGGTCTACACCGCCGACGACGAGCGCGGGGCCTTCGTCGGAGAGGACGGCGACCGCCTGTCCCAGGGCTGGCGGGTCGGCGTCGGCGCGGACAACTACGCGAGGGTGGCCTCCGACGCGGGCATCGCCTCGTCGTTCCTCTCCATCCTGGGGTGGAACGTGGTGTTCGCCGCCGGGACCACGCTCGGGGTGTTCGTGCTCGGGCTGGCGGTCGCGCTGGCGATGCACACCACCCGGCCGCTGCGCGGCAGGACCGCCTACCGGCTGCTGCTGGTGCTGCCCTACGCCATGCCGGCGTTCGCGATGATGCTGCTGTGGCGGGACATGTTCAACGCCGACTTCGGGCTCATCAACCGGATGCTCGGCCTGGACGTGGACTGGCTGGGCGGCACGGGCACCGCGCGCGCTGCGGCTCTGACCATCAACATCTGGCTCGGGTTCCCGTACATGTTCCTCATCGCCACAGGGGCGCTGCAGGCCATCCCGCGTGAGCTCGTGCAGGCGGCCCGCATCGACGGCGCGGGCGCCTGGCAGGCGTTCCGCAACGTCACCCTGCCCCTGCTGATGGTGGCGATGGCGCCGGTGCTGATCGCGACGTTCGCCTTCAACTTCAACAACTTCAACGCGATCTGGCTGACGACCGAGGGCGGTCCGTTCCCCGCGGACAGCCCCATGGCCGGGGCGACGGACCTGTTGATCACCTACACCTACCGGTTGGCGTTCGGCGGGCAGAGCGCGCAGTACGGCTACGCCGCCGCGATCTCGGTGTTCATCTTCCTCATCGTCACCCTGATCTCCTATGTCAGCCTGCGCAGGAGCGCGGCCCTGGAAGAGGTGAACCGCTGATGGCGCAACCGACGACGTCGTCCCCGGCCCCGCCGCGGCCGGCGCCGCCGGCGGCCGCGGCCGGCCCGGTCCGGCGGCGGTCCCGCCGCACGTCCGGCCACCTGTGGCGACACGTCTTCCTGCTGGCGATGACGGCCTTCGCGGCCTTCCCGGTGCTGTTCGTGGTCTCGGCGGCGCTGAACCCCCTGGGCACCCTGAGCAGCGCCCAGCTGATCCCCACGGGGGCGAGCGCGGGCAACTTCGTCCAGCTGCTGACCGAGACCCGCTTCCCGCGCTGGTACCTGAACTCGCTGGTGCTGGCGGTGTCGAACGCGGCGGCCACGGTGTTCCTGTCGGCCCTGGCGGCCTACGTGTTCAGCCGCTTCCGGTTCGCCGGGCGCCGGGCGGGGCTGTACGGACTGCTGATCATCCAGATGTTCCCGCAGTTCCTGGCGATCGTGGCGATCTACCTGATGTTCTCCACCATCACCGACCTGCGGCCCGAGATCGGCTTCGACACCCACTGGGGGCTGCTGCTCGTCTACATGGGCGGGGCGCTGAGCATCAACACGTGGTTGATGAAGGGCTTCTTCGACACCCTGCCCATCGAGCTCGACGAGGCGGCCCGCGTGGACGGGGCCACGCACGCCCAGATGTTCTTCCGGATCCTGGTGCCGCTGGTGACCCCGGTGCTGGCGATCGTCGGGCTGCTGGTATTCATCGCGACGGTCAACGAGTTCATCATGGCCAGCGTGTTCCTGCGCGACCCCGACTCCCAGACGGTCGCGCTGGGGCTCGCGGCGATGGTCGCCGACCAGAGGGACAGCAACTTCGGCATGTTCGCCGCGGGGACCCTGCTGCTGGCCATCCCGGTGCTGGCGGTGTTCTGGTACCTCCAGCGCTTCATCGTCGAAGGCCTGACCAGCGGAGCCGTGAAGGGGTAGGCGCACGGGGCGGTCCGGTGGCGCAAGGCGCGGCCGGGGAACCGGGTCCGGGCGGGGCGCGTCGGAGCTGCGACCGTGCCCGGACCCCTTCCACCGCCCGTCCAGCCCTAGGAGGCAGCCGGTGATCCCCCTGGTGAACGTCGACCCCCTGGTCGTGAGCGCCGTGGACAACGCGGACGAGCTGTTCGGAGGGCTCGCCTACGAGCTGCGGGACACCAAGGGGAGGGTTCTGGCCCGCGCCCACGAGGACCTCGGCGAGTCGGCCGGGAAGAGGCTTTTCCACTCGTTCACGCGCAGCATGATGAACACCCGGTCCCTGGTGGTCGAGGCCCCCGACGGCCAGGTGCTCCTGCTACTGGAGGAGCAGCGCACCCGGACGAAGTCCCGGACGTCGGTGAGCACGCCGGCGGGCGCCCTGATCGGCACCGTCACCCGCACCGACGACTCGGCCTTCCGCCGCCGGTTCGCACTGCACGACGCGGCGCACCGCAAGCTGGCCTCGCTGTCGACCGCCCCCAAGCCCATGTGGAAGGACTGCACGGTGCAGGGGCCGGGGAAGCGGTCCCTGGCCCGCATTCAGATCGGGGGCTACCGGAACCGCACACTGACCCACATCCCCGAATTCACCGTCCGCCAGCGCGAGCGCCTGCCCGACCCGCTGCCGCTCCTCCTGCGCGTGGCACCGATGCCGCTCGACTACGCGGAATGCGTGGACCACTAGAGAGCGCGTCCCGCGTCGGTGGCCGACTCGGCGAGGATCCGGGAGATCTCGGCGGCGGCCTTGCGCCGTTCCGAGCGCTCCCCGCCGTAGGCGACGATGCGCTCGCAATCACGCATCCTGGCGAGCCGGCCAGGCCGTCTGGCGACCGCGACCCACATCCACCAGTGCTCGACGAACTGATGCCCAGGGAGGAGACTGCGCTCGTCGCGCATCCTGTCGGCCGCCTCTGCCCAGTGGCGGTCGAATTTCGCCAGCGCATCCGGGGCCAGGCGGATGACGGCGAGCCTCAATGCCTCCGGGGTCTTATCCGGCATGGGGGAGGCAGGGGAGGTGCTCTCCGCGGCGAACCGGCCGTCCATCCGGCGTTCTCCTCGGCTTAGGGAGGGCACCGCCCTGACCGCCTGGTCCGGCGCGCACGTCAGTCCTCTCATGGTGACCTCGTGGGTGATGCTTCCGGAGAGTATCGGAGTGATTCCGGCGACGTTCCTGTTTCACGAGAGGCGGCATGGGCCTCCAGCCGTCCCCGTTGGCAGATGGTCGAGGTAGGCGTCCAGCTCGCGGGCGCCGGTGAGCATGGCCCGGCTGCGGTCGGTGATCCGGGTGCGCCACTCGTCGAGGGCCGCCTCCAGGTCCGCGGGGTCGCCGGCGCCCCGGAGGTGGTCGAGGAAGTCCGCGATCCGGGCGAGCAGGAAGCCTCCCCGGCGCAGTTCGCGGGCGGCGTGGGCGTCGCGGACGGCCTCGGGGGAGTAGACCCGGTAGCCGGTCGCCGGGTCGCGTTCCGGGCGCAGGACGCCCGCGCGCTCCCACGTGCGCAGGGACGCCGGGTGCATGCCGAGCTGGTGGGCGAGCGCCCCCACGGTCAGCGGGCGCCCGGTCCCCGTGCGCGGAGAGGAGGGGGTCGTCGGTGCCGAGAGCAGCGCGGCCAAGGCCTCGGCGACCTCGTCCAGGGTCTCCCGCTCGCGCAGCAGGCGGGCGTGGGCCTGGTCGATCACGCGGAACAGCGCCTCCTCGTCCCCCTCGTTGGCCGCGTGCAGCACCTCGGTGGCGGTCCGGTGTCCGAAGCCCCGCCGCAGTGCCAGGAACGCGCGCAGGGCCTGGGCGTGGTGCGGCCGGTACCGGCGGTGGCCGCTCTCAGCGCGCTCGGCGGGCGGGAGGATCCCCTGCTCCTCGTAGTTGCGGACCGCCTGGGTGGAGAGCCCGTGCTCGCGTGCCAGGTCGGTCGGCCGCAGCCGTGCGGGGGGCGGTGGCATGATCCTCCGGTTTAAGGTTCTTCTCGGAAAACAGGGAAACAGCGGCGAAAAATCTCAACCGTTCGTTCAAGGATACGGTTCAAGGCATCCCAGTCGGGGCGAAACCGGCCCCGGCCTCACGCAGCGATGAGAAGGGGTGAGTGGGGATGCCGGAACGAGGGACTCTCGGAGAGACGGGAATCCGCTTCACCGACGGAGAGACCGCGGCCGAGAGCGTCGACCGCTTCCTCGGAACGCTCGACCGTACGCCGGACCTGCTCGGGTTCGGAGAGCCGACGCACGGGGTGGAGGCCTTTCCGGACCTGCGCAACCACATCGTCGAACACCTGGTGCGGAACCGCGGGTACCGCTCCATCGCCCTGGAGAGCGGCTGCCCGGCCGGTGCGATCGCCGACGCCTACATCACCCGGGGCGAAGGAACACTGGACGAGGCCCTGGAGAAGGGGTTCAGCCACGAGTTCGGGTCCCTGCCCTCCAACCGCCGGCTACTGGCCTGGCTCAGGGAGTTCAACGCGGACCGGGACCCCGCGGACCGGGTGAGGTTCTACGGCTTCGACGGCCCGATGGAGATGATGTCCGCCCCGAGCCCGCGCGCTTCGCTGATGGGGGCGCACCGCTACCTGGTACGTCACCTCGGGGAGCGGCGTGTCCGGCACGATGCCCGGAGGGTGGACGCGCTGCTCGGCGACGACGCGGCATGGTCGAATCCGGCGGCGATGATGGACCCCGCGCAGTCGGTGGGGGACGGCGAGGAGGCGCGCGCCCTGAGGCCAGTGGCCGATGACCTCCTCGCCCTCCTGGAGGCGGAGGCACCCGGGCTGCGCGAGGAGAGCTCGGATGCCGGATACGAGCATGCGCACATGCTCGCCCGTACTGCCCTCGGGCTGCTCCGCTACCACGCCGCGATGGCGTCCTCGGGACCGGACCGGTTCGCGGACCTGTGCGGCCTCCGCGACGCGATGATGGCGGAGAACCTGGAGGCCGTCGCAGAGGCCGAGGCCGGGCGCGGGCCGTGTCTGGCATTCGCGCACAACGCCCACCTTCAGCGGCGGCGGTCCTCCATGGTCATGGGAGGGGAGCGGATGCACTGGTGGGGAGCCGGGGCGCTCGTCGCGCAGAAGCTCAAGGGGCGGTACGTCTTCATCGCCTCGGACATGGCCGAGGCGGAGGGACGCGACGCCGCCGAGGGCGACCCGGACAGCCTGCAAGGGGTCCTCTCACGGGCGGTCGCCGCAGGCGCGTCGCGCGCGCGGGAGGGGGCGCTCTTCCCGGCGGCGGGAATGGCCCAGGCAGGGTGGGACGGTCGGGTCCTCCAGGCCAGGAGTGACCTGAAGGACCCGCGTTACATCCCGCTGGACGGGATCGCCGGGACGGACGCCGTCGTTTTCATCCGGGGATGGGCCACAGAGCGCGCCCTCTGGGGTGAGGGAGTGGACGACGCAGACGCCGAGACGTCTCCCCGTTCGTCCTGACCCGGCGGGCAGGGCAGGGGCTCCCCCTTTGAGGAGGGCCCCGCCCGCGTCTGGGTGGGGCCGCGTTGTCATGGCGGGGGCGTGTCAGAGCCGCCCGGCCCGGAGGGCGCCCAGGAGGGAGGTCCACTGGTGGCGGGGGAGGTCGATCGTGCCGAGGGGGCGGTTCTGGGTATCTCTGACCTGCACAGTCTCACCGGGGGCGGGGGAGCGCACCTCGACGCAGTTGGCGTCGCCGCCGGTGCTGTAGCCGGACTTGGTCCAGTGCTGTTCGATCATCGTGCGTACTCTTCTCTGATGTTCTCGATGAATTCCCGAGAAGGGAAGTCGGGAAGGGCGGATCCGCGGAGGTCGCCGAAGACCCGTGCGTAGTCGTCGACGACCGATTGGTCGTCGAACGGGTGCCCGGTGGCCCGGGTCTCGGTATAGACCACCTCGCCTCGTCCTGGGGCCTTGATCAGCTTGAAGGTACCCTCCAGGCCGGGGTGCCCCGGTGTGCCGAACGGAATGATCTGGATGGACACGTTCGGCAGGAGCGCGAGCTCCATCAGGTGGTCCAGCTGTTCGACCATGGTGTCGAGGGTTCCGACGAGGTGGCGCAGGACCGCCTCATCGAGAACGAGCGCGTAGCTGGGGGGTTCTTCGCGGGAGAGGATCTGTTGCCGTGCGAGGCGGGCCAGTACGGCGTTCTCGATCTTGTCGTCACTGTCCCTGGGGCGGCCGACGCGAATGAGCGACCGCGCATAGCGTTCGGTCTGCAAGAGGCCGGGGAAGGAGCACAGGCGGTATTCGCGGATCTCAGAGGCCGATGCTTCCAGCGCCGCGACATCCCGGAAGTAGGCGCTGAGGCCGTTCGGGGTGAACAGCGAGTCCCAAAGGGAGAGAAGTGCGCCGTCGGCGGTCAACGCGGCGTCGATGAGTTGCGCTTTGTCGCGTTTGGGGTTTTTCTCCCCGCGCTCGATCACACCGATGTAGGTCGGCGAGAGGAACGCCTTTCGAGCCAGGTCTCGCTGGGTCATCCCGGTCCTCTCCCGGGTCCGATGAAGTTCGATGCCGAAACGCTTCTTCGCCTGACCGGGTGAGTACACCATGGAACCACTATCGGCCACTCTTCGCGGCCTGTAAACCACTATGCCCCTCGGAAGTGAACCTGGTGGGGGTCTTCAGCGTCAACGCTGGTCAGTGCTGCGAACATCCGAGGTGAACGCGATCGAAAGTCGCCGCTCCCGCTTCGGCCGGTGCCAGTTGTGCACTAATTCAAGTGGTCAGCAGGAGAGGCGACGCTTCCCCCTGGAGGAAGCCCTATGGCTGACGTACGTGACGTCGTCGCACACGAATGGGCCCTGCCCTGCCCGGAGGGGGTCGGGCTCCGGCGCGAGTTCGCCGAACTCGCCCTGGGGTGCATGGGGGTCCCCGACCCTCTCGTGCGGGACGGAGGGCTCATGGCCTCGGAACTGCTGACCAACGCCGTCGAGCACGGCCGCGCGCCCGCCTCGATGGTGGCGTGGAAGAGCGAACTCGGCTGCGCGGTCCTGGAGGTGCGCGACGCGGGCGGCTCCCTGCCGGTGCTGCCCTCGGCGATCTCCCCCGACGAGGTCGGATGGGAGCGCGGTTCCGGGTGGGGCCTCGCCCTGGTCACCCGGTGCTCCGGTGGCCGCTGCGGGGTGGAGCCCCTGGAGCCGGAACCCGGGAAGTCCGTGTGGTTCGGCCTCCCCATCGCGGGGTCCCCGGATGCCCAGGTCCTCCGTGCCCAGGTCGCGGCCCGTATCGCCACTGGAAGGAGGGCGCCGGCGGTGCGCATCCGGTGACCGCGCACGGACCCGGGTGCCCCGTCGGAGGGGGCGGGGCACCCGGTCGGCCGCCGGGCCGTCGATTGGCCCCACGCCCCCTCTCGTGTGAGGTGTTGCACGTGCGAACGGTGAGTATCCGGTCCCCTACATGCGGCAGTCTGGGATCCGACACGGGCAGGGAAGCGGGGTGACCATGCGGCCGAAGGGGATGCGCACTCGGTCGCCCCATCGTGGCGGTGCGGCGTTCGCGGCCGTGTTCTCCGCGATCCTGCTCATGATGCTCGCCTTGGCCGCGCACCACGGCACCGTGCCGCGGGTGGCGCTTCAGGAGAGCGCGCCGGCATCGGCGACGACGGCCGTCTCTGAGGCCGCACAGCACCGCACCGGCCCTTTCGGAGTCGGCCCTGCCGGATCAGAGCAGGCCGCCCCCGGCCTCGCGGCCGCGTCCCCGTCCGGCCACGAGCACGGCGGGCACGACCACGTCGGCCACGAAGGCTCGGACGACCAGGGCGACTGCGGCCCGGCGTCGGGCACCTGCCAGAGCGCGAAGGTCACCGTCGACGTCGCGCTGCCGCCCCGCGCCCGGCTCGTGCTGCCGAACGCACGACCCCTGCCGCCCGTCGTCGCCCACCCCGCGAGCGCGGCTCTTCCCACCCCGCCTGACCTGGCAGAACTGTCGATTCTACGGATCTAGTACCCGGCGCCCGGCGCCTGCCGACCCGATCCGTATCCACCTTTCACGCGAAGGACAGTTCAGTCATGCCCAAGTTCAGCCGTCGCTCGTTCATCGGTGCGGGCCTCGCCGTCTCCGGCCTCGGCCTGACGGCCGCCTGCGGGCGCAGCGGCGCGTCCGGCCCCTCCGGCGCCCTCGTCAAGCCCACGGACCCGATCGTCGACGCCGTCGAGAAGGAGCGCCCCGCCTCCGGCAAGGAGCGCGCGTTCACCCTGCGCGCCGCCGAGACCGAGCTCGACCTCGGCGGACGCACCGTGCGGACCTGGAGCTACGGTGACGCGCTGCCCGGCCGGGAGCTGAGGCTCACCGCCGGCGACACGATCAAGGCAACGCTGGAGAACCGGCTCCCGGACCCGACCTCCGTCCACTGGCACGGGCTGGCCATGCGCAACGACATGGACGGCGTCCCGTCCGTCACCCAGGCGCCGGTGAAGCCCGGCGAGGACTTCACCTACCGGTTCATCGTGGACACCCCCGGCACCCACTGGTTCCACCCGCACGTGGGCACCCAGATCGACCGGGGCCTGTACGCGCCGATCATCGTCGAGGACCCCGACGAGCCGCTCGCCTACGACGAGGAATGGGTCGTGATGCTCGACGACTGGCTCGACGGGGTCGACGGCGCCACCCCCGACGACGTCCTCGACGAGGTGCGGGGCGGCATGGACCACGGCGGCCACGGCATGGGCCACGGCGACGAAGGGCCCATGCGGATGGGGGCCATGCTCATGGGCGCGAGCAGTGACCTGCTGGGCGGCGACGCCGGGGACGTCTACTACCCGGTGCACCTGGTCGACGGGCGGCCCGGGGCCGACCCCCGGACGTTCTCGGCCAAGCCGGGGGCGCGGGTCCGGATCCGCCTGGTCAACGCCGGGGGCGACACCGCCTACCGGGTGGCCCTGGGCGGGCACCGCATGACGGTCACGCACACCGACGGCTACCCGGTCGAGCACCGCGAGGTCGACGCCGTTCTGCTGGGCATGGGGGAGCGCTACGACGTCCTGGTGACCCTGGAGGACGGGGTGTTCCCGCTGGTCGCACTGGCCGAGGGCAAGGACATGACGGGGAGGGCCGTCGTGCGCACCGGATCGGGGGAGGCGCCGAAGGAGGACGTGCGGCCCGACGAGCTGGACGGCGAGGTCGTGCACGCCACCGAGCTGGCCGCCGACCCGCAGGTCCGTCTGGAGCGGCGGAGCCCGGAGACCGAGCACGAGATCGAGCTGACCGGGAGCATGGCGGCCTACGACTGGGCGCTCAACGGGCGCCGGTTCGACCGTGAGGACCCGACCAGGGGCGCCTTCAAGGTCGAGCAGGGGCAGCGGGTGCGGCTGGTGTTCAAGAACTCCACGAAGATGTGGCACCCGATGCACCTGCACGGCCACACCTTCCAGGTCGGCAAGGACGGACCGCGCAAGGACACCTTGATCGTGCTGCCGGGCCGGTCGGTGGAGGTCGAATTCGACGCAGACAACCCCGGACGGTGGCTCGTGCACTGCCACAACATCTACCACGGTGAGGTCGGGATGATGGGCCTGGTGGCCTACACGGCTTAGCCGCCGGCGGGGACGCGCCTGCGCTCCCCGGCGGCAACGGTCCGGGGGCCCGCGCCGCCCGGACCGTTGCCCCGTTGTCGGGCGCGGTCATCGGTCCCGATCACCGACACTGGAGGCATGCCATCTGTTGTCCTCGACGGCGATCCCGTTCCGTCGGACGGTTCCCTGCCCGACGCCTCCCTCCGAGGGGTGGGGCGGCGGCCGTTCGGTGTGTACGTCCACGTCCCCTTCTGCGTCACGCGCTGCGGGTACTGCGACTTCAACACCTACACCGCTGAGGAGCTCGTCTCCCGCGACGGAACCGCCACCGCGACCCGGGACGGCTACGCGGACCTGGCCGTGCGCGAGGTGCACCTGGCCCGGCGGGTGCTCGGGGACGCCGACGTGCCCGTGCGCACCGTGTTCGTCGGCGGCGGTACGCCGACCCTGCTTCCGCCCGAGGACCTGGGCCGGGTCCTGGCGGCGATCGACACGGAGTTCGGCCTGGCCCCCGGCGCCGAGGTCACCACCGAGGCCAACCCTGAGACCGTCGACGCCGACTACCTCAAGCGCCTGCGCGATGCCGGCTTCACGCGCGTCTCCTTCGGGATGCAGAGCGTCCGCCCGCACGTACTGAAGGTCCTGGAGCGCACCCACACCCCCGGACGGCCCCAGCAGTGCGCCGCGTGGGCACGCGAGGCCGGGTTCGAGCACGTCAACCTCGACCTCATCTACGGAACCCCGGGCGAGACCGACGACGACTGGCGCGCCTCGTTGGAGGCCGCCCTAGAGGCCGACCCCGACCACGTCTCCGCCTACTCCCTCATCGTGGAGGAGGGCACCCGCCTGGCGGCGCGCGTGCGCCGGGGCGAGCTCCACGCCCCCGACGACGACGTGCTGGCCGACCGCTACCTGATCGCCGACTCGGTCCTGGAGGGCGCGGGCCTGCACGCCTACGAGGTCTCCAACTGGTCGCGCGGCCCCGAGTCCCGCAGTGAGCACAACCGCCTGTACTGGACCGGCGGCGACTGGTGGGGCGTGGGCCCCGGCGCCCACAGCCACGTCGGCGGCACCCGCTGGTGGAACGTCAAGCACCCGGCCGCCTACGCCGCCCGCCTGGCGCAGCACATCTCGCCCGGCCACGCGCGCGAGGTGCTGACCGAGGACGAGCGCCGGTTCGAGCGCATCCTGCTGGAGCTGCGCATCGCCGAGGGCTGCTCCCTCGACCTGCTCGACGACGACGGGAGGGCGGCCGCCGCGCGCGCGGTGGGGGAGGGCCTCCTGGACGCCTCCGCACACGAAGGCGGCCGCGCCGTCCTCACACGGCGCGGCCGCCTGCTGGCCGACGCGGTGGTCCGCGACCTCACCTGAGGGCGCGGACCCCGCGCGGCCCGGTCCCGCGGTCCTACTTCGCGACGGGGATGGAGAAGGGGTACGTGAACCAGACCCCCTTCTTGGCCTCCGAGTTGGCCTTGATGCCGAAGTAGATGGCCAGGCCGAGGGCGACGAGGTAGGTGAGGATGCCGATGATCACGAACATCAGGAGCCCGCTGACGAAGTAGGCGATGATCATCGCGATCTGGAAGTTGGTCGCCTGGGCGAGGTGGTGCTTGGTGAACGGCGACGCGTCGCTCTTGGCGAAGTAGAGGATCAGCGGGAGCAGCGGGATGAAGGCGCCGCCGATGTGGGCCGCCGCGACCAGGCCCTCCTCGCCGGGAGCCATCTGGCCGTGCTGCTGGCCGTACCCCTGATGGCCGTAGGCCTGCTGCTGGTACCCCTGCTGCCCGTACACCTGGTCGTAGCCGGGCTGCTGGTAGCCGCCCTGCTGGCCGTACCCCTGCTGGGGGTAGGGCTGCATCTGCTGGCCGGGCTGGCCGCCGGTGGGCTGGCCGTAGCCGGGCTGCGGCGGCTGCTGGGGCTGCTGGCCGTACCCCGGCTGGCCCCCGGTGGGCTGGCCGTAACCGGGCTGGGGCTGCTGCTGCGGCGGCTGCGGCTGCTGGGGCGCCGGGGGCTGCCCGTAGCCGGGCTNTGCTGGCCGTACCCCTGCTGGGGGTAGGGCTGCTGCCCGCCGTAGGGGTCGGGCTGGGGTGGGTAACCCATGGTCGGACTCCTCGCTCGTTCAGGTTCGTTGCGGCGATGGGGGTCTGCGGCATGCGCAGAGGAGCGGTCGCCGGCCGGAGGTCAGGGGCCGGGAATCGGTCGGCGCCGACCGCCGGCGCCGGTCACTTCACCGGGCGGAGGGCCACCGGGTACCGGTACCACCCGCCCTTGTTGGCGTTGGCCGCGGCCAGGACGCCGAACAGGATGGACAGTCCCCAGATCAGCGCGATGAGCACCGACCCGATCCAGGACACCGCCGGTGTCAGGAACGCGAGCACGATGTAGACGATCCACGCGAGGGCGTAGGGGATGAGCAGGGTCAGCTGGAAGTTGAGCGCCTCGGCGGCGTGGTGCCGCCCGAACGCCGACCGGTGCTTCTGGCTGGAGAGGACCAGCAGCGCCGGCACCCAGCCCAGGCAGGCCGTCACCACTCCGGCCAGGTGGGCGATCATCGCCCAGGTGGGGTCCTCGGCCGAGGGGGCCGGGCCCGAGCCGGGGACCGTGCCGCCGCCGGGGAAGCCGGGGACCGCCGGGCCCGGCGCGCCGTGGCCGGCCGCCGGTTGCTGACCGGTCGCCGGACCGTGGGGCGCCCCCGGCCCCGGCGGGACCGGGCCGCCGGGCGGGGCCATCCGCGGCCCGCCCTGCTGGGGCTGCCCGTAGGGCTGGTGCGCCGCGGGGCCGGGCGCCGGGTACCCGCNGGGGGCCCCCGCCGGTGGCGGGGTGCGGCGGCGGCCCTCCGGCCTGCGGGGTGGAGCCGGGCCCCTGCGGGGCCTGCTGCGGGCCCTGGGGCTGCTGGGGCTGTGGCGGCGACTGCGGTGCGAACCCCGGCCGACCACCGGTCCCCGGTCCGCCGGCGCCTCCGGGCGCGGCTCCGCCCGATCCCTGTGCGGGGTCCGGAGGCTGCTGCTGATTGGGCGGGGTCTCGCTCATCTCGTCCCTTGGCTTGCCGATTGCGTGGTGCTGCGGTCCCGGTCGTGCGCCGACGGGCGCCCGGCCGCCGCACGCCGCGCCGGTACCGCGGTTCCGACGCCCTAGTCTTGCATCGCGGGCGGCACCGTGACGAAGTCGATCAACTCTTCGACGCGGCCGAGCAGCTCCGGTTCCACGTCCTTGTACGACCGGACCGCGCCGAGGATGCGCCGCCACGCCTCCCCGGGCTCCTCGCGGATTCCCAGCGCCGCCAGCACCCCCTCCTTCCAGGGCGTGCCGCGCGGGATCTCGGGCCAGGCCCCGATGCCGAGCGCCGAGGGCTTCACAGCCTGCCACACGTCGATGAACGGGTGGCCGGTGACCAGCACGTGCGGGGAGGAGACGCGCTCGGCGATCCGGCTCTCCTTGGAGCCGGGGACCAGATGGTCCACGAGCACGCCGAGGCGGCGCCCGGGGCCAGGGGCGAACGCCTCCACGATGGCGGGCAGGTGGTCCACGCCCTCCAGGTACTCCACGGCCACGCCCTCCACACGGAGGTCGTGGCCCCAGATCTTCTCGACCAGCTCGGCGTCGTGCACGCCCTCGACGTAGATGCGGCTCTCCTGGGCCACGCGCGCGCCCGCGCCGCGCACCGCGACCGAACCGGAGGCGCTCAGCACCGGACCGGCAGGGGCGGGCGCCGAGGGCCGGACCGCCGTGGCGGGGCGGCCCTCGACCAGGAAGGCCGCCGGCTCCAGCTGGAAGACACGGGTGCCGCCCTGCCGGTCCTCCAGGGTGACGGTGGACTTGTCCCAGGTCACCACGGCGCCGCAGAAGCCCTCGTCGGCCGACTCCAGGACCAGTCCCGGCTCCAGGACGACCTCGGCGATGCGGTCCTTGCGCGGCCGCCGCCAGTCGCCCGCCAGCACGTCGGAACCGTATCTGTCGGAATTCGTAGGCACGGCGGGGATTGTAGTGGGAACGGGGCCGCGGGGCCCGGCATGCGCGCCGGACGCGCCCTGCTCCCCGGGCGCTCCCCGGGCGCGGGGCGTACCGGGGGCCTTCCGGGCCTCCTGCGCCCCGAGGGGCGGCCGTGCCGGACGGGGAGGGCCTGCGGCACCGGTGCGGAACCGACCGTCGGTCCCGGTCGGAAGCGGTGCGGTCGGCCACAGATGACCGCCGGGTGTCCGCGATGCGACGTCCGGGGGCGGGCATGTGCCATGCTCCGGAGGGTCCACCGCCGTGCCCGGGCACGGGCCGCCGTCGGGGCAGGTCCCAGGGCGGTTGGACCGGGGCGCATAGAATTAGCACTTAAGACCACGGAGTGCCAGGAGGTGAGCGCGTGCTAGACGACCGGAAGCTGGCCGTCCTGCGTGCCATCGTCGAGGACTACGTGTCCACGAACGAGCCGGTGGGGTCCAAGGCCCTGGCCGAGCGCCACTCCCTGGGCGTATCCCCGGCCACGATCCGCAATGACATGGTCGCGCTGGAGGAGGACGGGTACATCGCCCAGCCCCACACCAGCGCCGGGCGGATCCCCACCGACAAGGGGTACCGCCTGTTCGTCGACCGCCTCTCCACGGTCAAGCCGCTGTCCGGGGCCGAGCGCCGGGCCATCGAGACGTTCCTGAGCGGAGCCGTCGACCTGGACGAGATCGTCGCCCGCACGGTTCGGCTGCTGGCGCAGCTGACCCGGCAGGTCGCCATCGTCCAGTACCCCTCGCTCACCCGCTCCTACGTCCAGCACGTGGAGCTGGTGCCGCTGGGCCCGAACCGGGTGATGATGGTGCTGATCACCAACACCGGCCGGGTCGAGCAGCGTGTCATCGACCACCTGGAAGGGGTGGCCGAGGAGGGCGTGGACCGGCTGCGCCAGGTGCTCAACCAGGCCACCGCCGGGCAGTGGCTCAACGACGTGCCCGCCGCCGTGGCCGACCTGGCCGCGCAGGCACCGCCGGAGGACCGGCAGCTGACCGCCTCGGTGCTGTCGGTGCTGCTGGAGAGCCTGGTGGAGCGGCACGAGGAGAAGGTGGTGCTGGGAGGCACCGCCAACCTGGCGCGGATGGGCTTCACGGCCGGCCTGCGGGACGTGCTGGAGGCCTTGGAAGAAAACGTGGTCCTGATCCGTTTGCTCGGGGAGGCGGGGGATCCCTCCATGCTCACCGTGAGCATCGGCGCGGAGAACCCCTATGAGGGCCTGAGGGGCACCTCCATCGTCTCCGCGGGTTACGGCATGGGCGATCAGACCCTGGCCAAACTCGGTGTGGTCGGACCGACACGCATGGACTATCCGGGAACGATGGGAGCGGTACGCGCGGTGGCTCGGTACATTTCTTCGATTCTGGCGGGGCAGTAAGTGGCGAGAGACTATTACGAGATCCTCGGTGTGCGCCGGGACGCGTCTCAGGACGAGATCAAGAAGGCGTACCGTCGGCTCGCTCGGGAGCTGCATCCCGACGTCAACCCCGACCCGGCCACCCAAGAGCGCTTCAAGGAAGTGACCCAGGCCTACGAGGTCCTCTCCGACGATGAGAAGCGCCGGATGTTCGACATGGGGGCCGACCCGTTCGCCCCCGGTGGCGGCGGCGGGGCCGGAGGCGCCGGCGGCTTCGGTGCGGCCGGCTTCCCCTTCGACGACATCATGAACGCCTTCTTCGGGGGGCAGGCCGGCGGCGGCCGGGGCAGCGCGCGCGACCGCGTGCGCCGCGGGCGCAGCATCAAGATCCGGGTCGAGCTGGACCTGTCGGAGACCGCGTTCGGCGTCACCAAGGACGTGACGTTCCCGACCGCGGTCCTGTGCGACACCTGCGAGGGCGAGGGGACCGCCGAGGGCACCAGCCGGCACACCTGTGACATGTGCCAGGGGCGCGGCGAGGTGTCCCAGGTCACCCGGTCCTTCCTGGGGCAGGTCATGACGACGCGCCCGTGCCCGCAGTGCTCGGGCCAGGGCAGTGTCATCACCGACCCGTGCGCGGACTGCGCCGGCGAGGGCCGGGTGCGCGAGCGCGTCACCCGCAAGGTGCAGATCCCGGCCGGTGTCGAGGACGGCACCCAGATCCAGCTGGCCGGAGAGGGCGAGGTGGGCCCCAACGGGGGTCCGCGCGGCGACATCTTCCTGGAGATCGTCCAGCGCCCGCACTCGGTGTTCGAGCGCCGGGGCGACGACCTGCACTGCACCATAACGGTGCCGATGACGGCGGCCGCGCTGGGCGCCTCGTTCACCTTCGACACCCTGGACGGCACCGAGGAGATCGACCTGCGACCGGGCACGGGCTCCGGGCACGTCATCACCCTGGCCGGCAAGGGCGTCAAGCACCTGGACGGCGGCGGCCGCGGCGACCTGATGATCCAGGTCGACGTGGAGACCCCGGCCAAGCTGGACGAGGAGCAGGAGGCGCTGCTGCGCAAGTTCGCCGAGCTGCGCGGTGAGACCCAGCCCCCGGGCAAGTTCAGCCCCGGGCACGGCGGACTGTTCTCCCGGCTGCGGGACGCCTTCGGGGCCCGCTGATGACCGCGCCGGTCTTCCTCGCCGAGGAGGGCGGGCTGGACGGCGCCACCGCGGTGCTGCGCGGCCCCGAGGGGCGGCACGCCGCGGCGGTGCGCCGCATCGCGGTGGGGGAGCAGGTCGACCTGGTGGACGGTGCGGGCGTGCGCGCCCGCTGCACCGTCACCGAGGTCGGCAAGGACACGGTGGTGTGCGCGGTGCGCGAGCGCAGGGCCGAGCCCGAGCCGCGCCCGCGCCTGACCGTGCTCCAGGCCCTGGCCAAGGGCGACCGCGGCGAGCTCGCGGTGGAGATGATGACCGAGGCCGGGGTGGACCGGATCGTGCCGTGGGCGGCCGAGCGGTGCGTGGCCCGCTGGAAGGGCGACCGCACCGCCAAGTCGCTGGCCAAGTGGCGCTCGACGGCGCGCGAGGCCGCCAAGCAGGCCCGCCGCGCCCGCGTCCCGGAGGTGGCCGAACCGGTGGGCCGGGACGGCGCCGCCGAGCTGCTGGGCGAGGCGGACCTGGGGCTGGTGCTGCACGAGGAGGCCGGTCGGCCGCTGGCGCGGACCGGTGTTCCCACCGGTGCCCCCGATGGGCCCCCGGAGCCGGCCGAAGGGGGCGGCGCCGCCGAGATCGTGCTGGCCGTGGGCCCCGAGGGCGGGGTGTCCGAGGCCGAACTGGAGGCGTTCGAGGCGGTCGGGGCGCAGCGCGTGCTGCTGGGCCCCACGGTCCTGCGCACCTCGACCGCGGGGGTGGCCGCCCTCGCCGTCCTCCAGGCCCGCGTCGGCCGCTGGTAGCGCCACGGCGCGCTCCGGCCCGGTAGAGCCGAAGCTCTTCGCCCCTGCCGCCACCGCCGCGGCGGGGGCCGGACCGCTCTCCGCCCTCCGCCCGCCCTCCGCGATGCCGCCGGGTCCGGCCGGTGGGCGGTCCGGACCCGGTCAGCGGGCGCGTGGCGCAGCGCGGAGGCCGTGCGCCTGCTACTCCGCCGAGGAGTCGCCGGTGCCTCCGCCGCCGTCGGTACCGCCCGGGTCCGGCTCGTCCGGCGTGGGGGTGCTCCCGCCGCCGTCGGACCCGCCGTCCGAGTCGCCGCCGTCGTCGCCGGATCCTCCGCCGTCGCCGTCCCCGTCCGAGCCGTCGCCGCCGGAACCGTCGTCCCCGCCGCCGCCGTCGCCGGAGCCGCCGTCACCGGAGTCTCCGCCGCCGTCACCGTCGCCCTCGTCCGGCTCCTTGTCCGGGTCGCACTCGGGCGGGAGCTCCTGGCCGTCGCCCTCGTCCTGATCCGAGCGGCCGGTCGCGGTGGCCACGGGGGACTCGGAGCCGGGCGGCTCGGGCGTGCGGCAGTGCGCCGGCAGCTCCTGCGTCCGCCGCTCCTCGTCCTCCTCGGTGGGGGACGCCGCGCCGCCGCCCTGGCCGCCCCCGGTGCCCTCCTGCTCGGCCCGGCCGTCGTCATGGGAGGTGAAGTCGGTCGCCTCGCCCGCCCCGTCGCCCTCGGGCCGCTCCTGCTGCTGGGGGGTGCCGGTGTCGTTGGCGGCGAAGAAGATCTGGTCGCGCAGCTGCGGAGTGCCCATCAGGACACTGCCCGCGATGGCGGCCGCCGCCCCTACGGCCACGACCGGCCGCAGCCAGGGCAGCCCCGACCACAGCGGCGAGCGCCGGCTCTGGGTGCGCTCCCTGATCATGTTCAGCGCCTCGGGGGACGGCTCCACCGAGTCGGCCTCCGAGCGCAGGATCGCGCGCAGCCGCTCCTCGGTTCCTTCGTCGAACGGTTCGCTCATGTCGTCTGCTCCAGAACCGAGCGGAGCGCGGCGATGCCCCGTGCCGTATGGCTCTTGACGGCGCCGCGGCTGATACCCATCGCGTCGGCGATCTGGGCTTCGGACAGGTCGCCGTAGTAGCGGAGGACGATGGCCTCGCGCTGGCGGGTCGGCAGCCGGCGCAGCGCCGCGATCACCGCGGCCCGTTCCAGCTCGCCCAGGGCACCGTGCTCGGCGCTGGGCGCGTCGGGCAGTGCCTTGGGGGCGTGCTTCTCCACCACGGCCCTGTGCCGCAGCACCGAGCGCGCGCGGTTGACCACCGACTGGCGCAGGTAGGACAGGGCCTTGTTGGGGTCCCTGAGCCGCCGCCAGGCGCCGTGCATCGCCACGAAGGCGTCCTGGACGACCTCCTCGGCCGTGGCGTGGTCGCGCACGAGGAGGGCCGCCAGGCGCACGAGCGGCCGGTAGTGCTCGCTGTAGAGCCGGGTCACGGCCTGGTCCGCGTCCCATTCGATCGCTGTCGCTGCCGCCGCGGTCGTCCCCGCGACCATGGTCTCCGTCACGTCCGTTCGACGCGCGCCCTTGTCGCCGGGTTTACGAAAGGGCATACCTATTCTTCTCGTTGAGGTCTGTGGTCGGGCACGCGCCTCGCCACGTGTCCGCATACCGCCGTGCTCCGCGGGGGAGGGGCCCCGGGAAGAGGACGCTGTGGGCGAAGCCACGCGAAGGAACAGAATAGCCCGCAACGGCGGCGAATCGCGGAGGGGTCGCCGATTGTGCTTCCCCGGCGCAGGCCCCCGCAACCTCACGAAACCGTCACGGTCCGCGCCGCCCGGCGAGCCGGAACGTCCGCGGCGCCGCAGCCAACGGTAGAAGAACGCGCGGCCCGCCGGGCCGGAACCGGCGGATCGGCCCGCGCGGCCGGACACGGCCGCGCGCCCGGGCCGCCGTGCTCCCCCTCGCCGCGGCCGGACTGCGGCATGATGGGGGCGGGCCCGGAACGCCCTGCGGCGCCGGGTGCCGACCGACGGCCCCGGCAGCGGGGAGACGCCGACCAGTTGGGAGAGGACGACAGGTGGCCCAGAGCGACCCCGAGTGCCTGTTCTGCAAGATCGTCAAGGGCGAGGTGCCGGCCGACATCGTCCGCGAGGGCGGCCGCACGCTCGCCTTCCGCGACATCAACCCCCAGGCCCCCACCCATGTGCTGGTGATCCCCCGCGACCACCACCCGGATGTGGGCTCGGCGGCGCGGTCCGACACCGGCCTGGTCGACGAGATCGCCCGGGAGGCCGAGGCGGCGGCCCGGGACGAGGGCATCGGGTCCGACTTCCGCCTGGTGTTCAACACCGGCACCGGCGCCGGGCAGACCGTCTTCCACGTGCACGCCCATGTGCTGGGCGGGCGCGGGATGGAGTGGCCCCCGGGGTAGGCCTCCGGGAGGCGCGGCGGCCCCTGGGAACAAACCGGACCGGGGGCCCATTGGGATAAAGTGAAGGGGTCGCCGGAAGCGACCACGTGGAACGCGAGAGGCAGGGGCGAGAAGGCCGCGAGGCCTACCCATGGTCGAGACAACGCAGAACAGCACCCAGGTCAAGATCGTCGTGCCGGAAGAGCACATGATGGTCGCCCTGCTCGGTCCCGAGGACGAGCTGCTCCGCACCGTCGAGAGGTCCTTCGAGAGCGACATCCACGTCCGCGGCAACGAGATCACCATCAGCGGCTCCCCCGAGGAGACCTCGCTGGTCGTCCGGTTGATCGAGGAGCTGCTGGAGCTGGTGAAGAACGGCACGCACATCACCCCCGACGCGATCGACCGCACCCTGGCGATGCTGCGCTCGCCCTCCGAGGAGCGCCCCGCCGAGGTCCTCACCGCCGACATCCTTTCGTCGCGCGGGCGGACGATCCGCCCCAAGACGCTCAACCAGAAGCGCTACGTCGACGCCATCGACCGGCACACCATCGTCTTCGGCATCGGCCCGGCCGGGACCGGCAAGACCTACCTGGCCATGGCCAAGGCGGTCAAGGCACTGCAGAACAAGCAGGTCAACCGGATCATCCTGACCCGCCCGGCGGTCGAGGCGGGGGAGCGGCTGGGCTTCCTGCCCGGCACCCTCTACGAGAAGATCGACCCCTATCTGCGGCCGCTCTACGACGCGCTGCACGACATGCTCGACCCCGACAGCATCCCCAAGCTGATGTCGTCGGGCACGATCGAGGTGGCTCCGCTGGCCTACATGCGCGGGCGCACCCTCAACGACTCCTTCATCATCCTCGACGAGGCGCAGAACACCTCGCCCGAGCAGATGAAGATGTTCCTGACCCGGCTCGGGTTCGGCTCCAAGATCGTCGTCACCGGCGACGTCACCCAGGTCGACCTGCCCAGCGGGACCTCCAGCGGTCTGCGCACCATCGAGAACATCCTCTCGGGCATCGACGACATCGGGTTCTGCCGGCTCGCCAGCGAGGACGTGGTCCGCCACAAGCTGGTCAGCGCCATCGTCGACGCCTACGGGCGCTACGACGGGGGCCGCGCCCGCGAGCGGGGCCGGGAACAGGGCCGCGAGTCGGGACGGGAGCAGGGCCGGGGCCAGAGCCAGGGCAGAGAGCACGGCCGCCGGGGCGAGGACGGTTGAGCCCCGCAGGAGCACACGAGTAAGGCGCGCAACACGATGAGTATCGACGTCGCGAACGAGTCCGGCGTCCCGGTCGACGAATCGGCCCTTTCGGAGCTGGCCCGCTACGTCCTCGACGCGATGCGGGTGCACCCGCTCGCCGAGCTGTCGGTGGTGCTGGTGGACGAGGAGCCGATGGCCGAGCTGCACCAGCGGTGGATGGACCTGCCCGGGCCCACGGACGTGATGTCCTTTCCGATGGACGAGCTGCGCCCCGGCGGCCCGGACCGCACCAGCGACCCGGGCCAGCTGGGAGACGTGATCATCTGCCCGCAGGTGGCGGCCCGCCAGGCCGAGGAGGGCGGGCACAGCGCCCAGGACGAGCTGGACCTGCTGTGCACGCACGGCATCCTGCACCTGCTGGGCTACGACCACGGCGAGCCCGACGAGCGGGCGCAGATGTTCGGCCTGCAGGCGGAGCTGCTGACGGGGTGGCGGCCCAGCGCCGCGGAGGCCTCCCGCACCGCCGAGACCCGGGAGGCCTGACGTGCCGACCGCCTGGGCCGCGTTCCCCGCCGGGGCCGTGTTCGGCCTGGCCGCCGCCTTCCTGGTGGCCGCCGAGATCGCGGTCACCCGGGTCGCCGCCGGCGGCGCCGGGGCCGCCGCGGACCTGCCCGAGCGCCGCCGCGCCCGTCTGGAGTCGCTGACCGCCGACTCGGCCCGCACCCTCAACCTGGTCCTGCTGCTGCGGGTCTCCTGCGAGGTGGCGGCCGTGGTCGCGGTCGCCGCCGGATTCACCGCGCTGCTCGGCTTCGGCTGGGCCTCCGCCGCGCTGACCGTCGCGGTGCTGATCCCGGTGGAGTACGTGCTGATGGGCGTCACCCCGCGGATCCTGGGGCGGCAGTTCTCCGTGCAGGTGGCCGAGGCGACGGCGGTGCTGCTGGCCTGGCCCTCGGTGGTGCTGGGGCCGCCCGCCCAGCTGCTGGTCCGCCTGGGCCGGGCGCTGACCCCGCGCACCAAGGGCGAGCGCGGCGGCCCGTTCAGCAGCGAGGAGGAGCTGCGGCGGCTGGTCGACCTCGCCGAGCGGGGGCACGTGATCGACGCCGACGAGCGGCAGATGATCCACTCGGTGTTCAAGCTCGACGACACGGTGGTGCGCGAGGTGATGGTCCCGCGCACCGACATCGTGTTCGCGTCGGCCGACGAGGACCTGGACTCCTGCCTGTCGCTGGCGCTGCGCAGCGGCTTCTCCCGGATCCCGGTCACCGGCCGGGACGAGGACGACGTGGTGGGCATCGTCTACCTCAAGGACCTGACCGCGCGGATGCGCGAGCACTGGGCCGAGGCCGGGGCGGACGCGCCGGTGCCGCCGGTGAGCGAGGCCATGCGCCCGGCGTCCTACGTGCCCGACTCCAAGCCCATCGACGAGCTGCTGCGCCAGATGCAGGGCCAGCGCATCCACATCGCGGTGGTGATCGACGAGTACGGCGGCACCGCCGGGCTGGTCACCATCGAGGACATCGTCGAGGAGATCGTCGGCGAGATCACCGACGAGTACGACGACGAGGTGCCGCCCGTGCAGGACCTGGGCCCGGGCCGCGCCCGGGTGACGGCGCGGCTGCCGCTGGGCGAGCTGGCCGAGCACTTCGGCATGGAGCTCGACGCGCCCGATGTGGACACCGTGGGCGGGCTGCTCGCCTACGCGCTGGGCCGGGTGCCGATCAGCGGGTCCCGGGCCGACTACGCTGGTCTGAGGCTCACCGCCGAGGATCCCGCCGGCCGCCGCAACCGGACCGCGACGGTGCTGGTGGAGCGGCTGGATCCGCCACCCGGACCGGACGAAGGAGAGCAGTGACCGACAGCACCACCCCTGAGCTGGGCGCCGAGGACGGCAAGCTCGTCACCCTGGCCCGCGCCTCGCGGGCCCGCACCGGCGCCGCCGAGGGCGCGGCGGTGCGCGACGAGACCGGCCGCACCTATGCCGCCGTCACCGTGGACCTGCCGCACCTGCGGCTGAGCGCCCTGCAGGCCGCCGTCGCGGCCGCGGTCGCCAGCGAGGCCGACCGCCTGGAGGCCGCCGCCGTGGTGACCGACCAGGAGGGGCCGAGCGAGCAGGACCGCGAGGTGGCCGCCGACCTGAAGACGGGCGTGCTCATCACCGCCGCCCCCGACGGCACCCCGGCCTCCGTCGACCGCCCCTGACCCGGCCGGGCGGGGCCGCCGCGCCCCGCCCGCCCCCGCACCCGCACGATTCGAGACATGACGACGATGGACGAGCTCGACCTCGACAGACTCCGTGCCCCGCTGCCGGGCGCCACCGCGGTGCCCGACGGGTTCCGCAGCGGCTTCGCCTGCTTCGTGGGCCGCCCGAACGTGGGCAAGTCGACCCTGATGAACGCGTTGGTGGGGCAGAAGGTCGCCATCACGAGCAACCGGCCGCAGACCACCCGGCGCACCGTGCGCGGGATCGTGCACCGCGAGGACGCCCAGCTGATCGTGGTGGACACCCCGGGCCTGCACAAGCCGCGCACCCTGCTGGGGGAGCGGCTGGACAGCCTGGTGCGCTCCACCCTGGTCGAGGTCGACGTGATCGGGTTCTGCGTGCCGGCCGACGAGCCGATCGGGCGCGGGGACACCTACATCGCCCGGGAGCTGGCCGCCCAGCGCCACACGCCGGTGGTGGCGCTGGTGACCAAGGCCGACAAGGTGGACCGCGGGCGGGTCGCCGAGCAGCTGCTGGCGGTGGAGCGCCTGGGCGAGTGGGCCGACATCGTCCCGGTCTCGGCCGAGACCGGGGACAACCTGCAGGAGGCGGCGCAGGTGCTGTGCACGCACCTGCCGGAGGGCCCCCCGCTCTACCCGGACGGGGACCTGACCGACGAGCCGGACGAGATGCTCGTGGCCGAGCTGGTCCGCGAGGCCTCCCTGGAGGGGGTGCGCGACGAGCTGCCGCACTCCATCGCGGTCGTGGTCGACGAGATGACCGACCGGCCCGACACCGCCCAGGGGCGTGAGTTCACCGACATCTACGCCTCGCTGTACGTGGAGCGCCCGAGCCAGAAGGCCATCGTCATCGGCACCAAGGGGGCGCGCCTGAGGCAGGTGGGCACCGAGGCCCGCCGCCAGATCGAGGCCCTGCTGGGCCGGAGGGTCTACCTGGACCTGCGGGTCAAGGTGGCCAAGGACTGGCAGCGCGACCCCAAGCAGCTGCGCCGGCTGGGCTTCGACCAGCAGACCTGAGGCGCCTCTTCCGGACCGCCTCCGGGCGTGCCCGCGGGGTGGGGCCATCGAGTGTGGTGGTATTGCCACGCAATGTGCGATTGCGTGGCAATACCACCACACTCGATGCGGGGCGGCCGCCTACCGAGCCGGACCCCGGGCCCCGTGGGCCCGCTGCCCCCGCAGTCGATCGGGAAGCCGAGGAAACCCACCCGCTCCCCGCCCCGCCCCGCCTCGTCTCGTCGCCGCCCTCCCCGGCGCACGGCCGGGGTCGGTGAGCAGGGTACGTGCTCCTCCGTCGCCGCCCCTCCGGTGACCACCCGCACGCCCGGCACCCGACAGTGCTGGCCGCTGAGCCGCCGCCGTCTCGTCGCCGCCCCTTCCTGGACACCAAGTGGCCCGCCCCCGGGCCAGGGCCCGCGAGCAGGGGCGCCTGCCCCGCCGTCGCCGCCTCGCATCGAAAATCCATTGCCCGTCGGGCGCGGCCCTTGTGACACTCCTCCGGTGTCACGCTCACCCGGTATGAGTAAGCGCCTCGTCCTCCTCTTGGCCGTCACCTGCGGTGTCGCCGTGGGCAACCTCTACTTTCCGCAGGCCGTCACCCCGATCATCGCCGAAGGCCTGGACGTGGCCCCCGCCTCCGCGGCCCTGGCGGCGACCGCCGCGCAGGCCGGGTACTCGGTGGGCATCCTCCTCCTCGTTCCGCTGGGCGACCGGCTGCCCAACCGCCCGCTGATCGCCGGACTGCTCGGGCTCACCGGCCTCCTGCTGCTGGCGGCCGGACTGGCGCCCGCGCTGCCCGTGCTCGTGGCCGCGGGCGCCCTGGTCGGCACCGCCACCGTCGCCGCCCAGCTGATCGCCCCCATGGCGGCCGCGACGGCCGCCGCGGACCGGCGCGGGGAGGTGATGGGCACCCTGCTCAGCGGGTCCATCGGCGGCATGCTGCTGGCCCGGGGGTTCGGCGGGGTGCTGGCCGACCAGCTGGGCTGGCGCGCCCCCTACCTGGTGGCGGCGGTCGCGGTGCTCCTGCTCGCAGCCGTCCTCGCCGCGGCCCTGCCCACCACGGTCCCCTCCGGCCGGCAGCCCTACCCGGCCCTGCTCGCGGCGCCGCTGCGGCTGCTGCGCACCGAGCCGGACCTGCGCCGCTCCTGCCTCTACCAGGCCTGCGTGTTCGGCGCCTTCTCGGCGGCCTGGACCGGCATGGCGCTCGTGCTCACCGGGCCGGTGTACGGGCTGGGAGCCTCGGCCGCGGGGGCGGTGGCGCTGGTCGCGGCGGCCTCCATGGCGCTGACCCCGGTCGCCGGGCGGTGGGTGGACCGGCGCGGCCCGGACGCCGTCGGGCTGGTCTGCATGCTCGGTGCCCTGGCCTCGGCCGGGCCGCTCGCCCTGGGGGCCCTGGGCGGGGCCGCCGGGCTCGCCGCCCTGACCGCCGGGATCCTGCTGCTGGACGTGGCCATGCAGTCCGGCATGGTCGCCAACCAGGCCCGGGTCTTCGCCCTGCGCCCCGAGGCCCGAGGCCGGATCAACACGGCCTATATGACCTGCGCCTTCCTCGGCGGTACCGCCGGGTCCTGGCTGGGCGTGCAGGCCTTCGCCCTGGCGCGGTGGCCGGGGGTGTGCGCGGTCGCCGCCCTGTTGTGCGCGGTGGCCCTGGGACGCCACCTGGTCCACCTGCGGCGCGTGGGCCGAGGGTCCTGGGAGGCGGGTGCGCCGGCGGCGGCGTAACCGGTGGACGCACCCGCGGCCGAAGGGGGCGGTGGGTGAGTCCGGCGAGCGGTTCCGGTCCACCTCTGCGGAGCGGTCGGCGATGGGGGCGCCGGGGCCTGCGGCCCTCCCGGCACCCCCGCCGTCGGCCGGTCAGCTCTGGTGGTTGAGGTCCCCGGCCAGGGAGTGGGCGGTGCGCTGCACGATGGGTGCCGCCTTCTCCACGAACTCCCAGCTCACCCGGGCCTCGGGGCCGGAGATGGAGACCGCCATCATGGCCGGCCCGCCCTGCACCGGAACGGCCAGGCAGCGGACGCCGATCTCCTGCTCGCCGTCGTCGATGGCATAGCCCCGGTCCCGGATGCGGCCCATCTCCTCGGCGAAGTCCTCGGGGGTGGTGATCGTGCGGTCGGTCGCCGCGGGCATGCCGGTGCGCCGCACAGTGGCCAGCGCCTCGTCCGGGGGGAGCTGCGCCAGCAGCGCCTTGCCCACGCCCGCCGAGTGCGGCAGGACCCGCCGCCCCACCTCGGTGAACATGCGCATCGCGTGCGGCGAGGGCACCTGGGCGACGTAGACGACCTTGTCGCCGTCGAGCATGGCCAGGTTCGCGGTCTCGCCCAGCTCCTCCACCAGCTGGGCCAGGTGCGGGCGGGCCCAGGTGCCGAGCATCCGCGAGGCGCTCTCGCCCAGCCCGATCAGCCGCGGCCCCAGGGCGTACCGGCGCGAGGGGAGCTGGCGGACGTACCCGTTGTCGACCAGGGTGCGGATGATGCGGTGGATCGTCGGCAGGGGCAGCCCGGAGGAGTCGGCGAGCTGGCTCAGCGAGATCTCGCCCCCGGCATCGGCCATGATCTCCAGCAGCGCGAATGCCCGGTCGAGCGACTGCACGCCGCCGGCGCGCGCTCGGGGGACGCCGTCGGCGTCCCCGATCGAGGTCTGTGACGTTGCCAAGGGTCTCCAGCTCCCATCGCGAGGATCGTGCGGTCTCATTCTGCGATACGGAAGTCGGCCGACGCCAACCGCGCGCCCGCTCGCTCCCACCCCCCTCTTGTTGTTCCGAATTGTAGAAGTTAGTGTCCGCTATATAAAAGACCTAGGGGTGGGCGGATTGCCCGCCCCGCCCCCGGGGCACGGCCCCGGGGGCGGACGGCCACGCGATGAGGAGAGCACCACGTGGGTGGACAGGAGCCAACGGAGGGTGAACGCTGGGCGGCAGGGGCCGGCCTGGAGGAGATGGGCGACGCCCTGGACGCCCGCCTCTCCGCGGCCGACGCCCGGCTGCTGAGCCGGTATCCCGGGGACACCGGGCGGCGCCAGCCCGTGCACACCGTCTACATCCCCGCCGACAAGGTCCGTGCGGGCGTCTGCGACGAGTGGGGGGCCCAGGCCCTGGCCGCCCTCGACGAGTTCGCCCCCGACGCCGCGGCCCTGGCCGAGGCCACCGGGATGGATCCCGGCGCCGTCGCCGGGGCGCTGCCCGCGGTGCGGGCCAAGCTCGCCGAAGAACCGGTCGAGGACCTGCGCATCGACCTGGAGGACGGCTACGGCAACCGCTCCGACGAGGAGGAGGACCGCGACGTGGCGGCCGCGGTGCGCGCCGTCGCCGCGGACCTGGCCTCCGGCCGCGCCCCCGCCTACGTCGGGATCCGGATGAAGGGCATGGAGGCGGGCGGGCGCCGCCGCGGCATGCGCAGCCTGGCCGTGTTCACCGGGGGCCTGCTGGAGGAGGCCGGGCGGCTCCCCGAGGGCTTCGTGTTCACCCTGCCCAAGATCACCTCGGTGGAGCAGGTCGAGGCCATGGTGTGGGCCGCCGAGCACCTGGAGAAGCGGTTCGGGCTGCCCGCGGGGCGGCTCGGCTTCGAGCTGCAGATCGAGACCCCGCAGTCGGTGCTCTCCCCCGACGGCACCACCGCGGTGGCGCGTATGGTCCACGCCGGCCAGGGCCGGGTCACCGCCCTGCACTACGGCACCTACGACTACAGCGCCGCCGTGGGCGTCACCGCCGCCTTCCAGAGCATGGCCCACCCGGCCGCCGACCACGCCAAGGCGGTCATGCAGCTGGCCGCGGCCGGAACCGGCGTCTGGCTCTCCGACGGCTCGACCAACGTCCTGCCCGTCGGCACCCGCGAGGAGGTGCACGCCGCCTGGCGGCTGCACGCCGGGCTGGTGCGGCGCTCCCTGGAGCGCGCCTACTACCAGGGCTGGGACATGCACCCGGCCCACCTGCCCACCCGGTACCTGGCGACGTTCGCCTTCTACCGGGAGGCCTTCGGACCGGCCGCCGCGCGGCTCAAGGCCTACCTGACGGCCGCCGGGGGCGGTGTGGCCGACGAGCCCGCGACCGCCCAGGCCCTCGCCTCGGCGCTGGTGCGCGGGGTCAACTGCGGCGCACTGACCGAGCAGGAGGTCGCCGAGGCCACGGGCGTCGGGGCCGAGGTGCTGCGCGGCTTCGCGAACCGGCGGGTGGGCTAGGCGGCCGTGCCCGTACGTACCACGCCCCCCGGCCACCGGCCCGCCGAACGCGGCCGCCGGTGGGGCGGTCTCGTGTCCCGGCGGGGGCGGGACGTGCGGTCGGATCGCCTGGTGCCCGGCCCTGTGGGCCTGCGGGGCTGCTTTCAGAGGACCGGGGTCCTCGGCGTGCACGAGGAGCCGCCCGCCCAGGGCGCCGATGGCGGACACCGGGGCCGTGCCTGCGGCCCCCATGGGGCGGGGGGAGCCCCGGGCGGCCGCTGGGCGTCCGGGGCTCCCCTGAGCCGCGCCCCCTGGGGCCTGTGCGCATGGCGCTTCCAGCTGGCGACTTCCGGCGGGGCTCGGGCGCCCTAGGGCCCCGAGCGGCGCGACGGCGGGTAGGGCCGTGACGGTGATCGTCCGATGAGCGCCGCGCTTTGAACCGGGGATAGCCGCGCACGTGCAGGACACCTGTGTGGAGCCCACCTGAGGCCGGGGCACGCCGACCGAGGGGAAGGGCTGCTCGGGCGCTGGAAGTGCCTGAGACGTGTCCGCCTGACATGTCTCGGGTGGCGTCGCCTCCGGGGCCGGTTCCCTTTCCAGGCCTGTGGCTCTGAAGAAGCCCGGTCCCACCGGGCGGGCGCGCTTCCGTCGCCCCGGGAAGCCACGGTGGCGGACCGGGGACACGGGCCTGGTCCCGTCCAGGGCGGTGGTAGGCGTTCCGAGCGTTGCGGTACAGGGGGTCACCAGGGATGAGACCCCGCCGGTCTGAGGCAGTGGCGAGGCGGCACGATCTGCCCCTGTGCGGTTCGTCGGGCCCGGCCGTGGGGTCGTCCGGTCCCCGTCGAGATCGCGCAGGGCGGGTGCGCCCGATGGTCGACCACGCGAGGACGTCCGGAGCGTGAACGGCCTGACGGTCTGTACCGCCCTTGGGAGAACGGGGCCGAATGCTCCCTGCGCCGGGTAGGGGCGCGGCTCGGCCCGGACCTGTTGCGGCTTCGGAGCATCGGCCTCAAGGGCCCCGCGTAGGGCCGACTTCCCTGCGGCCGACGACGGCACCACCCGGGCGGACGCGAAGCCTGCCATAAGGAACGAAGGAAGACGAACGACCCGGTCGAACCCCGGTGCCGCGCCCGTGCCCTCTGAGCCGGGGCCGGAAGCCGAGGCATCGGGCGCGACCGGCGACGACAATAGATGCAGACTTGCAGAGTACGGAGGACCATGTCCGAGCACGACTTCGATCTCGTAGTGCGCGCCCGCCGCGCGGTCACCCCCGACGGGGAGCGCCCCGCGGCCGTGGGCGTGCGGGACGGGAGCATCGCCGCGGTGGAGGACGCCGGGGCCGCGCTCGACGGCGCCCGCACCGTCGAGCTGGCCGAGGACGAGGTGCTGCTCCCCGGCCTCGTCGACAGCCACGTGCACGTCAACGAGCCCGGCCGCACCGAGTGGGAGGGGTTCGCCAGCGCCACCCGCGCCGCCGCCGCCGGCGGTGTGACCACCATCGTCGACATGCCCCTCAACAGCGTTCCGCCCACCACCACGGCCGAGGGCCTGCGCGTCAAGCGCGGGGTCGCCCGGGACCAGGTGGCGGTGGACACGGGCTTCTGGGGCGGCGCCGTGCCGGAGAACAGCGCCCCCGGCGCCACCGGCGAGCTGGCCTCCCTGTACGAGGGCGGGGTCTTCGGCTTCAAGGCCTTCCTCTCGCCCTCGGGGGTGGACGAGTTCGGCCACCTGACCCCCGACCTGTACCGGTCGGCGGTGTCGGCCATCGGTGCCCTGGGCGGGCAGATCATCGTGCACGCCGAGGACCCCGGGCTGCTGGAGTCGGCCCCCCAGGCGTCCGGGACCGACTACGCCTCGTTCCTGGCCTCGCGCCCGGACGAGGCCGAGCACGAGGCGATCCGCCTGGTCATCGAGACCGCCCGGCGCACCGGGACCCGCTCGCACATCCTGCACCTGTCCACGGCCACCGCGCTGCCGATGATCGAGAAGGCGCGTGCGGACGGGGTCCCGCTGACCGTGGAGACCTGCCCGCACTACCTGACCATCGCCGCCGAGGAGGTGCCGGCGGGCGACACCAGCTTCAAGTGCTGCCCGCCGATCCGCGGCGCCGCCAACCGCGACGCCCTCTGGCAGGCCCTGGCCGACGGGGTGATCGACTGCATCGTCAGCGACCACTCGCCCAGCACCGCCGACCTGAAGACCGACGACTTCGGCACCGCCTGGGGCGGCGTGGCCGGCCTGCAGGTGGGCTTCCCCGCGGTGTGGACCGAGGCCGCGGAGCGCGGGTACTCCCTGGCCGACGTGGCCGCGTGGATGTCCGCCGGGCCCGCCCGGGTGGCCGGGCTCCCGTCCAAGGGCGCCCTGGCGCCGGGCCGCGACGCCGACTTCGCGGTGGTGGCCCCGGAGGCCTCGACCACGATCGACGCCAGGACCCTCCAGCACAAGAACAAGGTCAGCGCCTACGACGGCCGCACCCTCAAGGGCGTCGTGCGCGCGGCCTACCTGCGCGGAGAGCGGATCGACCCGCAGACCCCCAAGGGACGCCTGCTGGACCGCCCGTAGGCGGCAGGGGGCCCGAGGGCCGGGCCGAAGGCGGGGCGCCGGGCCACCGCCTTCGGCCGCCGGCCGCCCGCCGAGGCGAGAGGTCGGCGAGGGGCGAATCCCCTGCCAGAGGCGGGACACGAGCCCGTGTCCCGCCTCTGGCTCTTCGGCGGCCTGTGCCCCGGCGGCGACCGTGCGCAGGGCGCCCGCCGCGCCCTGCGCCTTGTTGTGACCGCCTGTTCGGAGGGGCGGCCACGGCTCGGACCGCGACCGCCACGACCAGGGCCGACCCGCGATGCGAAGGGCCCGGGACCGACGTCCCGGGCCCTTCGTTCCCCGGTCGAGGGCGTCCGTTCACACCCGGAGCGCTCTCGGCCGCCGTCCCGCTATTCCGCCTCCTTGGCCAGCTCCTCTCCCGGGTCGCGCTCTCCGGGGGCGCGGTAGGCGGCGTCCGCCGACTCGGTGTACTTGGCCTCGCCCGGACCGGCCGTGCGCAGCTCGTCCCCGTCGATGTCCGGAGGGTCCTGGGCCGCCGGCCGGCCGATGACGTTGAAGCAGATGTTCAGCACGATCGCCACGATCGCCGCACCGACGATGCCCGAGTGCAGCACCAGCGCCACCTGCGGCGGGAAGCCCTCGTAGAACTCGGGCACGGCCATCGGGATGATGCCGAAGCCCAGCGAGGTGGCCACCAGGATCAGGTTGAGGTTGTTGTCGAAGTCCACCTTCGCCAGCGTGCGCACGCCGCTGGCGGCCACCGAGCCGAACAGCACCAGCCCGGCACCGCCCAGCACCGGCATCGGGATGGCGGCCACGACCCGCCCCAGCACGGGGAACAGCCCCAGCACGATCAGGATGCCCGCCCCGGTGGCGACCACGTACCGGCTGCGGATCTTGGTCAGCGCGAGCAGCCCGATGTTCTGGGCGAAGGAGCTGCCCGGGGTGGAGTTGAAGATCGGGCCGATGATGGAGGCGCTGACGTCGGCCCGCAGGCCGGCCGAGATGCGCTTGGCGTCCACCTTCGAGCCGGTGATCTCACCGACGGCGATGATGTGCGAGGCGCCCTCGGTCAGCACCACCAGCATGATCACGCACATGGTCAGGATCGCCGCCACGTCGAACTCGGGCATGCCGAAGTGCAGCGGCGAGCCCAGCGCGAAGAAGGCGCCGTCGGGCACCGAGCCGAAGTCGGTCTTGCCGAACGGCAGGGCGATCAGCGTGCCGGCCACCAGGCCCAGCAGGATGGCCACCCGGCCCAGCAGCCCGGGCAGCACCCGCGAGAACAGCAGCACCAGCGCCAGGGTGGTCCCGGCCAGCGCCAGGTCCCCCGCGGAGGGGTGGCCCGACTCCGCGCCGTCGACCACCCACCCGGCCGCCACCGGCATCAGCGACAGCCCGATCACGGTGATGATGCTCCCGGTCACCTGGGGCGGGAAGAACCGCACCAGCTGGCCGAAGAACGGCGTCAGGCAGAGCGCGAACACCCCGCCCGCCAGGGAGGCGCCGAAGACCACCGGCAGTCCCTGGTCGGCGGCGATGGCGGTCATCGCCGAGACCGGGACGAAGGAGGCGGCCACGACGATGGGCATCTGGGCGCCCGTGCGCCAGGGGCCCAGGCTCTGCAGCAGGGTCGCGATGCCCGCGACCAGGAGGGCGCCGCTGACCAGGATGCCCAGGTCGGCCGGGCCCAGTCCGGCGGCGCCGCCGATGACCAGCGCGGGGGCCACCGCGCCGGCGTACATGGTCAGGATGTGCTGCAGCCCGTAGAGCAGCAGCAGTCTCGGGGGAAGCGTCTCGTCTTCAGGGCGTTGGGGGGTGGCGGTGTCTCCCTCGGCGTCGGCTTTCGTTGTGGCCCGGGGTTCACGCTCCGGCTTTCCGAATCTCATGGCCAGTTTCCAGCCTTCGGTTCGGGGTCCGGCCGTCCCGAGGTGCGGGGCACTCCACCCTGGGGGACACCGTCCCGGGGTGCGGCCGAACCCGGCGTGTGGGAAGGGCGGGCGGCCCGGTCGCGCCCTGAGGTCCAGGGCCGCCCGGCCGGCGCGTCAGCCGCCCTGGGAGCGGGCCGACGGTGCGGATGCCGGCGTCGCGGCGGACGGTGCCGGGGGCGCCTCCGCCGCACCGCCGCCGGGGTCCTCGCCCCCGGCGGCGGGGGTCTCGGGGCCGCGCCTGCCGCGGCCCAGGGTGAACAGCACGTTGAGGCCGATCGCCACCGCCGAGGCCCCGACGATGCCGGAGTGCAGGACGGTGGCCGCCCAGCCGGGCAGCCCTTCGTAGAAGTGCGGGAAGAGCAGCGGGGTCAGGCCCGCCGCCAGCGAGGCGCCGACCAGCACCAGGTTGAGCTGGTCGGTCAGGTCGGCCTCGGCGATGGTCTTGACGCCGCTGGCGGCGACGGTGCCGAACAGCACCAGCCCGGCGCCGCCGAGCACCGGCATGGGGATGGCGGCGACCAGCCGCCCCAGCACCGGGAACAGCCCGAGCAGCACCAGCAGCCCGCCCGCCCAGGCGACCACGAACCGGCTGCGCACCCGGGTCATCGCCACCAGGCCGATGTTCTGGGCGAAGGAGGAGACCGGGAAGGTGTTGAGCATCGGCGCGAGCATGGAGGCCAGGGCGCCGCCGCGGATCCCGTCGGAGATGCGCCGGCGGTCCACGCGCGCGCCGACCACCGCGCCCACGCCCATGATGTTGGCGGTGCCCTCGGTCAGGACCACCAGCATGACGATGCACATCGTCACGATCGCGGCGGGGTCGAAGGCGGGGGGCCCGTAGTGGAAGGGCTCGGGCAGGGCGAACGCGGGGCCGGAGCCGACCCCGGAGAAGTCGGTGCGCCCGAGGGCGGCCGCCACGGCGGTCCCGGCGACCAGGCCGATGAGGATGGCGAAGCGGCCCAGGACCCCCGGGGCCCGGTTGAGCCCCAGGACCAGCGCCAGCGTGCCCAGCCCCAGGGCCAGGTCGGCGGTGGCGGGGGTGCCGCCGGGGGCGCCGTCGACGATCCACCCGATGGCGACCGGGAACAGCGAGAGCCCGATGACGGTCACGATCGTGCCGGTGACGATCGGCGGGAAGAAGCGGACCAGGGACCCGAAGAACGGGGTGATGACCAGGGCGAAGAGGCCCGCCGCCAGGCTGGCGCCGAAGACGGTGGGCAGTCCGTCGGTGGCGGCGATGGACTCCATCGCGCCGACCGGGACGAAGGTGGCGCCGACCACGATGGGCAGCTGCGAGCCCAGGCGCAGGGGCATCACGCCCAGGGTCTGCAGGAGGGTGGCGAGCCCGGCGAGCAGGGTGGTCGCGGCGATCATCGTCGCGGTCCCGCTCGCGTCGAGGCCGGCGGCGGTGCCGATGATCAGCGGCGGGGTGATCAGCCCCGCGTACATGGTGAGCAGGTGCTGGAGCCCGCCGACGAGGTACTGCCCGACGCCCAGGCGGTGGTCTTCGGGCCGTTCTTCGGTGCGGGGCGAGGGGACGCCGGGGGCGTCCGGGCCGGAGGGGTGGTTCGGCATGGGAGGTGACCTGTCCCGTGGGTCAATGACAGGTCGCGGCCTCAGGGAGCGGGGCCGGCGGCCTGGAAGCGGGTACGCGTGAGGGCCGCGGACGCCGGGCGCGCGGGCCGGCGGGCGGCGGGGCGGTGCCCGGCACCGGCAGGTTTCCGGGCCGCACCGCGGGCGCGCCGGGCCCCCGCGGTAGGCGGGGCCCGGCGCGGGGGCTCTACACGAAGCCGGGGACGGTCTCCCAGGCGCGGCCCGCCTCGGGGGCGTCGTCGCGCTCGACGACGGCCTCGATCTTGCCGTAGGGCCGGTCGGCGGCGAAGAAGACCTCGTTCGGGTTGTCCAGCCCGAACGGCGACAGGTCCACCAGGAAGTGGTGGTTGTTGGGCATGGAGAACTTGATCTCCGCGATCTGCGGGTGGGCCTCCAGGACCGCCTTGCCCATCTGGAAGAGGGTCTGCTGCAGCGCGAGGCTGTGCGTCTGCGCGAAGGCCTCCAGGGCCAGGGCCTTCACGGACTCGTAGGTCTTGTCCCACTCGACGTCGGTGCCGGTGTAGCGCCAGCGGGCGGTGACGTCGGTGGCCAGGATCCGGTCGTCGGTCTCGGGCAGGGTGGTGTACTTCGTCTTCGGGTAGCCGTGGAACTCCGAGCCCGTGGACTTCAGGACGGTCAGGCCGGAGAAGCCCGAGACCACCCACTCGGCGTCGCCGTCCTTGGTGACCACCGTGGTGCGCACCTCGCCGCCGCGGCGGACGAAGGAGTGGTCGTGTGGGCCCTGGGCGGTGGTGATCCGGTCCCAGGCGTACTCCTCGGCCTCCTGGCGCGCGCCGTGCACGTAGTCGTGCTCGTCGACGAAGTGGCGGGCCATCTTGAGGGCGAAGTCCTCGATGGCGCCGACGCCGCCCCACTCCTTGGCCTTGGCGTAGACCGTGTTCTTCTGCGTGTCGGTGGGAAGGCAGGTGCCGTTGTCGCCCTCGGTGTGCACCGACTCCAGCTCGCCGCGGAGCTGGGAGGTGTAGTTGATGTCCTTGATGGTGTGCACCGGGGTGTCGCGGGTGACGTGCACCATGCGGACCTCGGCCTTGCCGTACTGGTTGTCTCCGAGTCGGATGCCCATGTGGGTCGTCTCCTGGATTCTGTGCTCGAACTGCGCTTCACAGAAGTTGCCTGCGCCGCTCCGGGCCGGGGCCGGCCTGGGGTCGGGGAAGGGGAGCGGGCGGCGTGCGACGAGGGAGGACCGCTGTGGTCATGCGGAAGGACCTGTCACCGCACTCGGATGGGGAGGGCTCTTCTCCTGCTGTCAGGACCCCCTGTAGGTCGAGAACGCGTACGGGCTCAGCAGCAGCGGGACGTGGTAGTGGGCGTCGGTGTCCGCCAGTTCGAACGCGATCGTGACGTCGGGGTAGAACCCCTTCTGCCCGGTGCGCTCGAAGTAGCGCGCGGTGTCGAAGACGACCCGGTAGATCCCGGCGGCGAGCTGATCGGGCCCCAGGTCGGGCACCCGCCCGTCGTCATTGGTGGTCCCGGTGGCGACCGGCTTCCAGGAGGAGCGGTCGGCGTCGGCGGCGGCCTCGAGCCGGACCGGGACGCCCGCGGCGGGGCGGCCCAGGGAGGCGTCGAGGACGTGCGTGGTCACATGGCTCATACCTCGTCCAGCACCTTCTCCACGCGCAGCAGCGCGATCTTGCGGAACTCCTCGCCGACGACCCGCTTCTCCCGCTCCGGATCGTTGTCCAGGCGGGCCTCGAGGTCGCCGAGGAGGTCTTCGGGGGAGCGGCCGCTGGCGCACACCAGGTAGATGTGGCCGAAGCGCTCCTCATAGGCGGCGTTGGCGGCCTTGAAGGCCTGCTCAGTGGTGTCGCCGCCGGCGGTGACCGCGGCCTGCTCGCCGCGGGACCAGCGCGACTCGGTGTCGCCGCCGGAGGCCTTCTCGCCGATCCGGGGGTGGCGGGACAGCGCCGCCTCCACCTCCGGCACGGTGAGCGGGCTGGCGTGCGCCTCGGCGGCGGCCAGCAGCTCCTGCCGGGAGGCGAAGGGCCGTTCGGCGTCGAGGGCCGCGACCCACCGGTCGACGTTGAGGCAGCGCGCGAACTCCTCCCGGAAGGCCGGCGGGGAGAGCGCGTTGACCCGGTCGAGCCCCGGGTCCCCGGTGCCCGGGGAGGTCGGGGTTTCGGGCATGGCGGCTCGCTTCCTTGGATCGGTCCGGCCCGCGCGGCGGCGGAGGGCGGGCGACCCGGCGGTGCCCGGGCGGGATGCGCCGGGACGCGCTCGGCTGCACTGCGGCCGGTGGCTGGTGCGCGCGTTCACCCGCTGCTCCCCGTTCCGGCGACCGGATTTCGTAGAGCAGAAACTTGCTTTTACATCTCGGACTGTAGCCCCGGTCACAGTGGGGTTGTCAACACGGGTGCGGCGAAATCCCGGAGGCGTCGACGGCCGTGTCGCCTGGTGTACCCGTTCGTGAACCGCGTCATATGTGAGCTATGTCCTACTAGTCGACCTTATGCGCGCGATGGGGGGAGACGGGGTGGCGGCCCGGTCGGGGCGCGGGGGAGTTGACAAGCCCGGTCCGCGGACGCAGACTCAAGGCATTCCTTCAAGTGAAAAGTAGTTTCCGGATTACGAAAACCTCCGCACTGAGGAGAGCGCGACATGAGCCACTCGCTGCGCTACACGGTGAACTGCTCGCTGCTGTTCACCGAGCTGCCGCTCAACGAGCGTCCCGCCGCCGCCCGCAAGGCCGGCTTCGACGCCGTGGAGTTCTGGTGGCCCTTCGCGAGCCCGGTCCCCGCCGACCGCGAGGTCGACGCCTTCGTCGAGGCGATCGCGGACGCCGGGGTGCACCTGAGCGGGCTCAACTTCTTCGCCGGCGAGCTGCCCGGCCCCGACCGCGGGGTGCTCTCCCAGCCCTCGCGCGCCCAGGAGTTCCGCGACAACCTCGACGTCGTCGTCGGCATCGCCCGCCGCACCGGCACCAAGGCCTTCAACGCCCTCTACGGGCTGCGCCAGGACGGGGTCGACCCGGCCGAGCAGGACCGCGTCGGCCTGGAGTCGGTCGTCGCCGCCGCCGAGGCCGTGCGGGCCGTGGACGGCACCGTGCTGATCGAGCCGGTCAGCGGCGCGGAAGGCTACCCGGTCAAGACCGCCGCCGACGGCCTGGAGGTGGTCGGCAAGGCCCGCGCCGCCGGCGCCGCCAACGTCGCGCTCCTGGCCGACTTCTTCCACCTGGCGGTCAACGGCGACGACGTGGCCGCCGCCGTGCGCGACCACGCCGCCGAGTTCGGGCACGTGCAGATCGCCGACGCCCCCGGCCGCGGCGAGCCCGGCACGGGCGCGCTGCCCCTCCAGGAGCTGCTCGCCGCCGCCCAGGCCGGCGGCTACGACGGGTACGTGGGCCTGGAGTACAAGCCGACCGTGCCCACCGCCGAGAGCTTCGGCTGGATCGGGCGCTGACCCCGGGCCCCGGCCGCGCCGACCAGAACCCACGAAAGGAAACAGCCACCATGTCCCAGCCGCGCACCATCGCCTTCATCGGCCTCGGCATCATGGGCCTGCCCATGGCCGCCAACCTCGCCACGGCCGGCTACGAGGTCACGGGGTACAACCGCAGCCCGGAGAAGGCGCGCAAACTGACGGAGCAGGGCGGCAAGGCGGCCGCCTCGGTCGCCGAGGCCGTCGCCGGCGCCGACGCGGTCATCACCATGGTCCCTGACTCCCCCGACGTGGAGCAGGTGATGCTGGGCGAGGACGGCGTCTTCGCCAACGCGCCCTCCGGTGCCCTGGTCATCGACATGAGCACCATCCGCCCCGACGTGGCGCGCACCGTGGCCGCCGAGGGCCTGGCCCGCGGCTTCCGGGTGCTCGACGCCCCGGTCAGCGGCGGCGAGGCCGGCGCCATCGAGGCCAAGCTGTCGATCATGGTGGGCGGCGCCCAGGAGGACTTCGACGCCGCGCGCCCCGTCTTCGACGTGCTGGGCACCACCCCGGTCCTCGTCGGCCCCGCCGGTGCCGGGCAGACCGTGAAGGCCGCCAACCAGCTCATCGTGGCCGGCAACATCCAGCTCGTCGCCGAGGCGCTCGTCTTCCTGGAGGCCCACGGCGTCGACACCGAGCAGGGCCTGAAGGTCCTCAACGGCGGCCTGGCCGGCAGCACCGTGATGACCCGCAAGGGCGAGGGCATGCGCAACCGCGAGTTCGCCCCGGGCTTCCGGATCGAGCTGCACGACAAGGACATGAAGATCGTGACCACCGCGGCCCGCGAGGCCGGTGTGTCGATCCCGCTGGGCGCGCTGGTGGCGCAGTTCGTCGGCGCCCTCAAGGCCCAGGGGCACGGCGGCCTGGACCACTCCGCGCTGCTGAAGCTCGTGGAGCAGCTCTCCGGCGAGCAGGGCGAGCAGAAGTAGGAAAGGGATCCCGCCGCGGGACGGCCGTGGACGGTTCGCGACTTACGTGTGTGTGCTCAGCGCGAACCGCCGAGGCCTGGGTGTTGGCCGCACCCTTGGTCCCGCAGGCGGGCCCATCGACCCCCTAGCACTGAAGGGTTCTCATCAAATGGTACAGATGCCCGCCATGAACGCGGCCGTCGAGGTCCTGAAAGACGAGGGCGTCGACACCGCCTTCGGGTGCCCCGGCGCCGCGATCCTGCCCCTCTACAAGGCCCTCGAGCAGGTCGGAGGGATCGAGCACCTGACGGTCCGCCACGAGGAGGGCGCGACCCACATGGCCGACGGATGGGCCCGGACCACCGGCAAGGTGGGCGTGGCCATCGGCACCTCCGGCCCGGCCGGCACCAACATGATCACCGGCCTGTACACCGCGATGGCCGACTCCGTCCCGATCGTGTGCATCACCGGCCAGAACCGCACCGACCTGCTGGACAAGGAGGGCTTCCAGGCGGTCGACATCGTCGAGATCGCCAAGCCCGTCACCAAGTGGGCCGTGCAGATCAAGGAGCCCGGGACCGCCCCGTGGGTCTTCCGCGAGGCCTTCCGGATCGCCCGCGAGGGACGCCCGGGGCCGGTGCTCATCGACATCCCGCTGGACGTCGCCCAGCAGGAGATCTCCTACGACCCCGCCATCGACGCCCCGCTTAAGGTCAACGACGTCGTCCCGCACCGCCCGCGGGTCGAGCGCGCCCTGGACATGCTGCTGGAGGCCGAGCGCCCGCTCATCCTGGCCGGCGGCGGCATCATCATCTCCGAGGCCTCCGAGGAGCTGACCGAGCTCGCCGAACTGCTGCGGGTCCCGGTCCAGGTCACCCTCATGGGCAAGGGCTCCTTCGACGAGGACTCCGACCTGTACGCGGGCATGACCGGCGTGCAGACCTCCCAGCGCTACGGCAACGCCTCCTTCCTGGAGTCGGACCTGGTGCTGGCGGTGGGCGCGCGCTTCGCCGACCGGCACACCGGCGCCATCGACGTCTACCGGGGCGACCGGAAGTTCATCCACGTCGACATCGAGGCCACCCAGCTCGGTCGGGTCTTCGAACCCGACCTGGGCATCGTCTCCGACGCCAGGCTCTTCCTGCGCGAGCTCGTCGACGCCGCCAAGAAGCGCTCCGCCAAGGCGCAGGTGGGCGCCTGGATCGAGCGCGTGGGCGAGCTCAAGCGCACCCTGGGCCGGCGCGAGGACTTCGACGCCGTGCCGATCAAGGCCCCGCGCGTCTACAAGGAGATCAACGAGGTCTTCGGCGAGGACGCCTACTTCGTCACCGCCATCGGCCTGTACCAGATCTGGGGCGGCCAGCACCAGAAGGCCTACAAGCCGCGGCACTACCAGATCTGCGGCCAGGCGGGCCCGCTCGGCTGGGAGATCCCCGCGGCCATCGGCGTCAAGAAGGCGCTCAAGGACACCGAGCCCGACGCCGAGGTGGTCGGCGTCGTGGGCGACTACGGCTTCCAGTACATGGTCGAGGAGCTGGCGGTCGCCGCCCAGTACGACGTGCCGTTCGTGATCATCATGCTCAACAACGAGTACCTGGGGCTGATCCGCCAGGCGGAGATCCCCTACGACATGAACTACCAGGTCGACATCCACTACGACGACCACGGCACGGACAGCGTCAAGATCATGGAGGCCTACGGCTGCTCCGGGCGCCGCGTCTTCGAGCCCTCCCAGATCCGCGAGTCCATCGAGTGGGCCCGCAAGCAGGCGCAGTCCACCTCGCGGCCGGTGCTGGTGGAGATCATGATCGAGCGCGAGGCCAACACTCCGCACGGCCCGGCGATCGACGCCGTGAAGGAGTTCGAGCCCGCCCCCGAGCCGCAGGGCTAGGGGGCACGAGACGGGGGCGCGGTGCGGTCGCGGAGGCGGAAGGCCCTCCGCGCCCCTTGGGACCGGTTGCGTCGGTGGCCGCTTGGCCGGGCCACCGCCGCACACCGGCGCACGGCGGGGCGCATCGGTGGTCACTTGGCCGGACCACCGCGGCGCCCCGCCGTTCTGTCTTCTCCCGCGCCAGGTCCCGCCTGCGGCCTGCGGTTCCGCGCCGCCGCCCGGGCGCGCGGCCCGCAGATTACGGGCCGGCCGCCCACCATGTGCCGACCGGTCTGCTACTGTGGCCCACGTTATGCTGCGCGAGCTGCTCCTCCTTAGCGGCCGCGGCGGGGGTCGCTAAGAGGTCGACTCCCTCGCCGCGGGGCTTCGGCATGCTCTTGTCGGCCGTTTCGACACCGCGTGATTTCTTCTGAGGAGCCCTTTCCATGGTGCCGCAGCAGCAGCCCAGTGGTATGCCTTTCCAGCGCTACGCCCCCTTCAAGCCGGTCGACCTGCCCGACCGCACATGGCCCGCCAAGACCATCGACGCCGCCCCCCGCTGGCTGAGCACCGACCTGCGCGACGGCAACCAGGCCCTGATCGAGCCGATGGACGCCGAGCGCAAGCACGAGATGTTCGACCTGCTGGTGCGCATGGGCTACAAGGAGATCGAGGTCGGCTTCCCCTCGGCCAGCCAGACCGACTTCGACTTCGTCCGCAGCCTGATCGAGGGCGGCCGCATCCCCGACGACGTGCAGATCTCGGTGCTGACCCAGGCACGCGAGGACCTGATCGAGCGCACCGTGCAGTCCCTGGTCGGCGCCGAGCGCGCCACCGTGCACCTGTACAACGCCACCGCGCCGCTGTTCCGCCGGGTGGTGTTCAAGGTCGACCGCGAGGACTGCAAGCGCATCGCCGTGGAGGGCACCCGCCACGTCATGCGCTTCGCCGAGCAGTACCTGGGCGGGACCGCGTACGTGGGCTACGAGTACTCGCCCGAGATCTTCATCGACACCGAGCTGGACTTCGCCCTGGAGGTCTGCGAGGCGGTCATGGACGAGTGGCGGCCCGGCCCGGGGCGGGAGATCATCCTGAACCTGCCCGCCACCGTCGAGCGCGCCACCCCCAACGTCTACGCCGACCAGATCGAGTGGATGAGCCGGAACCTGTCCCGGCGCGAGCACGTGTGCCTGTCGGTGCACCCGCACAACGACCGCGGCACCGGTGTGGCCTCGGCCGAGCTGGCCGTGATGGCCGGCGCCGACCGGGTCGAGGGGTGCCTGTTCGGGCACGGCGAGCGCACCGGCAACGTCGACCTGGTCACCCTGGGCATGAACCTGCACAGCCAGGGTGTGGACCCGATGGTGGACTTCTCCGACATCGACGAGATCCGCCGCATCACCGAGCACTGCACCCAGCTGCCGGTGGCTCCGCGCCACCCCTACGGCGGCGACCTGGTCTACACCGCCTTCTCCGGCTCCCACCAGGACGCCATCAAGAAGGGCTTCGCCGCCCTGGAGGCCGAGGCCGAGGCGGCCGGCGTCCCGGTGTCCGAGCACGCCTGGGGGGTGCCTTACCTGCCGATCGACCCCAAGGACGTGGGCCGCGACTACGAGGCGGTCATCCGGGTCAACAGCCAGTCCGGCAAGGGCGGGGTGGCCTACGTGCTGCAGCGCGACCACGCCCTGGACCTGCCGCGGCGCCTGCAGATCGAGTTCTCCCACGTCATCCAGGGCCACACGGACACCGAGGGCGGCGAGTTCAGCGCGGAGAAGATCTGGGAGGCCTTCCGCGACACCTACCTGTCCGAGAAGGGCCGGGTCGGGGTGCTGGCGCACCGCTCGCAGAACGGCGAGGACGGGTACCGCATCGAGGCCGACGTGCGCCTGGACGGGCGGATCCAGGAGATCACCGGCACCGGGCAGGGGCCGCTCTCGGCCTTCTGCGACGCGCTGGCCGCGGTGGACGTCAAGGTCCGCGTGGTCGACTACGTCGAGCACGCGATGAGCGAAGGCACCGACGCCCGCGCCGCCGCCTACGTCGAGGCCGAGGTGGACGGCCGGGTGATGTGGGGCGTGGGGATGCACCACAACATCACCACCGCGTCCCTGAAGGCGGTCTGCAGCGCGGTCAACCGCGCCGCGGCGGCCGCACAGGACTAGACACGGCCAGGTGTCCGGGTCGGCCGGGTCTTGCCCCGGCTCCCTGACCCCGGCCTCCGGCTCCGTGACCCCGGCTCCCGGCCCCCGGCCGGGAGCCGGCACCGCGGCCGCCGCGAGAAGCGACCGTCCGAGAGGCGGGGCGGTTCCCGGGGTGGCCGTTCGGCCGCCGGGCCCCTGGTCGTCCAGCAAGATCATCGGCGACGGCACGGCGGGTGCCCCGCTCGGGGCTGCTTGCCGGGTGTCGGGTCGTCGGGGTGCAAGGAGATGGGCGACGACGAAT
>NZ_ANAD01000002.1 GCF_000341245.1 Nocardiopsis halophila DSM 44494 | reverse complement strand
AGCAGCCCTGAGCGGGGCACCTGCCGGGCCGTCTTTGCCGCTGTTCCGGGAGCGTGAGAGGCCGGGCGGTCGACGAGCAGGGCCGGGGAACCGCCGCGCCTTGTCGTTGTTGCCCGTCTCCCTGCGCTGAAGCGACCCGCCACCCGGCAAGCATCCCTGAGCGGGGTACCTGCTGAGCCGTCGTTGCTGTTCATCGCCGGTACCGGCCGTGCGCGGGCATCCGGCCGCGGCGAGTGAGCGGGGCACCAGCCGTGCCGTCGCCGCTGCTCATCGCCGGGGCCGCAGAGACCTCGCGGCCGACCGGCAGCACCGCGGAACCGCCCCGTTTCGTCGTTGCCGCCATCTCCCTGGCACCCCGGCCGCCCGCCGCCCGGCAAGCAGCCCTGAGCGGGGCACCAGCCGTCCTGTCGTCGCCCTCCACCTCGCTCGACCGGCGGCGGCCCGCCGCCCGGCCGGGGTGCTGAAGCGGGGTACCTTCCGTGCCGCCTCGCCGAGGCGCCGGGCTGTGGGGAAGTGGGGAAGTCCGGAACCACTGCGGCGCGGACCGGCGGCGTCGGCGTCAGGAGTAGCCGAAGTTCTGGGTCCAGTAGCCGTCGACCTCGCCGACACCGATGGTCGTGAAATCGCAGTTGAGGATGTTCTTGCGGTGGCCCTCGCTGTTCATCCAGCCGTCCATGACCGCCTCGGCCGAGGTGTAGCCCGCGGCCACGTTCTCCCCGCCCCAGGCGGTGTGGCCGGCCTTCTCGGCCCGCTCGGCGGGGCCCACGCCCTCGGGCGTCTCGTGGGCCATGTAGTCGCGCCGCGCCATGTCCGCGCTGTGGTCCTCTGAGGCCCGGGTGAGCTTGGCGTCGACCTGAAGGGGGCCGCACCCGGCGTCCGCGCGCTCATCGTTGGTCAGCGCCACCACGCCGCCGCTCGCCGCGGATCCCGCGGCGGAGGGGCCGGAGGACGAACCGCCGGAGCTCCCCGAGTCCTCGGAGCCCCCGGAACCGCCGGAGGAACCGGACGAGGAGCCCTCGCGGTCGCCGTCGCCGCCGTCGGCGGGCTCCTCGGAGGGGCGGACGCTGTCCTCGCCGGAGGCCGAGCCCTCGGCCGGGCCGTCCCCGCCGTTCGCGCCGTCCGAGCCGGCCGTCCCGCCGCCGTCGGCGCCGCCCTGGGTGTCCGGGTCCTGCCCGGACCCGGCGAAGAAGTCGTCCGCGGCGGGCGGAAGGCCGTTGTCGGCCCCGGCGCCTGCGCCGGGTGCGGTGGCCTGCGAGGTGAGTCCCGGCCCGGCCGAGGTGGCCAGCACCAGCGCGGCGGCCGTTCCCAGGCCGACCGGGAGCGCCAGCACCGACGCCAGCAGCACACGGCGTCCGGTGCGCGGTGTGCGCCCGGCCGCGGTGCGGCGCGGGGCGCGCTCCGGGGCGCGGTGCGGATCGCGGGCGCGGCGGTCGCGGCCCCCGCGGGGGCCGTGCCTTCGGCGTCCTCGTCCCATCGGGTCCTCCCGTCGATCGGGTGGGTAGCGGGGTGTGCGTGATCGTAGAGCAATATTCCCGATTTGCCGATATGGAGGGGGTTTCCGCAGGTTGCGGGGGTTGTCGCCGAGGGGGCGCCGGCCCGGCCGGCGGGGCGCTCTGCGCGTGTGGGCCCATCCGGTCGGTCGGGGGCCGTGCATCCGCGACAATGGGAAGGTGAGCCTTTACCGCGACGAGGGGGTCGTCCTCCGCACCCAGAAGCTGGGGGAGGCCGACCGCATCGTGACCCTGTTGACCCGGCGCACCGGGCTGGTGCGCGCGGTCGGCAAGGGGGTGCGGCGCACCAAGTCGCGCTTCGGGGCCCGGCTGGAGCCCTTCAGCCACGTCGACGTGCAGCTCTACACCGGGCGCACCCTCGACGTGATCACCCAGGCCGAGACGCTGCGCCCCTACGGTGAGCGCATCGTCGCCGACTACGCCCGCTACACCGCCGCCACCGCGATGCTGGAGACGGCGGAGAAGGTGGTCGCCGTCGAGAAGGACCCGGCGCTGCGCCAGTTCCTCCTGCTCATCGGCGCGCTGCGTACGCTGGGCGAGGGGGTGCACGAGCCCCGTCTGGTGCTCGACGCCTACCTGCTGCGGTCGCTGGCCGTCGCCGGGTACGCGCCCGCGCTNGCGGCGCCGAGCCGCGCGGGTTCGCCGTGCACGCCGGGGGAGCGGTGTGCGGGGTGTGCCGCCCGCACGGGTCGGTCAACCCCGCCCCGGAGACCTTCGGCCTGATGGCGGCGCTGCTCGGCGGGGACTGGCCGACGGCCGACGCCAGCACGGAGCGGCACCGGAGCGAGTGCAGCGGCCTGGTCGCCGCCTACCTGCAGTGGCACCTGGAAAACGGAATCCGATCCCTGCGCCTAGTGGAGCGTTCGTGAGCCTGTTCAACCCGTCCGCGTCCAAGTCCGGCCGGGGCTATGCGCCCCCGTCGCCGCACCCCAGCGGGGCGCGTCCGCCGGTACTGCCCAAGGCCGTGGTCCCCAAGCACGTCGCCATCGTCATGGACGGCAACGGCCGCTGGGCCAAGGAGCGGGGCCTGCCCCGCACCGACGGGCACAAGGCGGGTGAGGGGTCCCTGTTCGACGTCGTCGAGGGGGCCCTGGAGATGGGCATCCCCTACCTGTCGGCGTACGCCTTCTCCACCGAGAACTGGAAGCGCTCGCCCGAGGAGGTGCGCTTCCTCATGGGCTTCAACCGCGACGTCATCCGCCGCCGCCGCGACGAGCTGAACGCCATGGGCGTGCGGGTCCGCTGGGCCGGGCGCCGCGGGCGGCTGTGGAAGAGCGTCATCTCCGAGCTCGAGGAGGCCGAGGAGATGACCCGCGACAACACCGCGCTGACCCTGCAGTTCTGCGTCAACTACGGCGGCCGCGCCGAGATCGTGGACGCCGCCGCCGAACTGGCGCGCGCCGCGGCCGAGGGGCGGATCGACCCCGCCAAGATCTCCGAGTCCGACTTCGCCGCCCGGTTGGACGAGCCCGGGGTGCCCGACGTCGACCTGTTCCTGCGCTCCTCGGGCGAGCAGCGCTTCTCCAACTTCCTGCTCTGGCAGTCGGCCTACGCCGAGTTCGTCTTCCTGGACACGCTCTGGCCCGACTTCGACCGCCGCCACCTGTGGCACGCCTGCGAGGTCTACGCCTCGCGGGACCGCCGCTACGGCGGAGCCGAGCCCAACCCGCTGCCCGGGCCCTCCGGTGCGGCGGAGCCGGACGCCGCCGGAGCCGCGAAGCCGAAGGAGGAGGCCGAATGAGCGGGAACGACGAGGCCGCCGGGACGGCGGCGGGGCTGCTCGCGCGCTCGCCGCTGACCTACGTGGCGGTCGGGGACAGCTTCACCGAAGGGGTCGGCGACCCCGGCGCCGACGGCGCCTTCCGCGGCTGGGCCGACCGGTTCGCCGAGCACCTGGCCGGCGCGGTGCCCGAGGTGCGCTACGCCAACCTGGCGGTGCGCGGCAAGCTCATCCGGCAGATCGTGACCGACCAGCTCCCGCGCGCGCTGGAGCTGGAGCCGGACCTGGTCACCCTGTGCGCCGGCGGCAACGACGTGCTGCGCCCCGGCGCCGACCCCGACGCCCTGGCGCGGATCCTGGAGCACGCCGTGCGCCGGCTGCGGGCCCAGGGCGCCGAGGTGGTGCTGTTCACCGGGGTGAACGTCTCCGGCGGCTATATGCGGGCCCGGATCGGGCACTTCGCGCGCTTCTACCTGAACATCCGCTCGATCGCCGACCGGCACGGCTGCCACGTGGTCGACCAGTGGTCCATGGCCGCGCTCACCGACCCGCGGGCCTGGGACGACGACCGCCTGCACATGTCGCCCGAGGGGCACCGGCGCCTGGCGCTGAAGGTGTGCGCGGTGCTCGGCGTCCCGGCCGAGGGGTCCGGGGACGAGCCGTGGCCCCCCGCCCCGGCCGCCGAGGGCCGCGCCGAGGCGGCGCGGGAGAACGTGCGCTGGGCGCGGGAGTTCCTGGTGCCGTGGGTGGGGCGGCGGCTGACCGGCCGCTCCTCCGGCGACGGCGTGCGGCCCAAGCGCCCCGACGCGCTGCCGCTGCGGCCGCAGTCCCCCGCCGACCGCTGAGCGCGGGATCGGCGGCTCAGGGGCGCGCTCGGCGGTGCGCCCGGCCGAGCCCGTGACGCACCGTGACCGGGCGAGTGGATCGGGGACCGTGACGGCCGTTACAAATGGGCGCTGACTCGTAACCTACTGTCGCGTAACCAGGGGTCCGAGGGGCATCATCGAGCCATGAGCGGCTTCGAGACTGGGCAGGACATCATCTCCTATGTGGCCCTCGGTGACAGCTTCACCGAGGGCCTGGACGATCCCTATCCGGACAGCGACCGCACGCCCAACGGCCGCTTCCGCGGCTGGGCCGACCGGTTGGCCGAGCACCTGGCGCAGGCGGGGCCGGAGGTGCGCTACGCCAACCTGGCGGTGCGCGGCAAGCTCGTCCGGCAGATCGTGCGCGACCAGCTGCCGCGCGCGGTCGAGCTCCGGCCGGACCTGGTGACCCTGTGCGCCGGCGGCAACGACATCATCCGCCCCGGCGGCGACCCGGACCAGGTCGCCGAGGTCTTCGAAGGGGCGGTGCAGCGGCTGCACGCCACCGGCGCCCACGTGGTGCTGTTCACCGGCATGGACACCGGGTTCCAGCCGGTCATGCGGCACCTGCGGGGCAAGGTGGCCACCTACAACATGCACCTGCGGGCGATCGCCGACCGCTACGACTGCACCGTGGTGGACCTGTGGGCGATGCGGATGCTGCAGGACCCGCGCGCCTGGAGCTGGGACCGGCTGCACCTGTCCCCGGAGGGCCACCGCCGGCTGGCGCTGCGCACGGCCGAGCTGCTCGGCCTGGAGGTCGAGCCGGGGTGGGACGCCCCGTGGCCGCCCGAGGCCCCCAAGGACTGGCGCGCGGCCCGGCAGGAGGACCTGCACTGGGCGCGGGAGTTCCTGGTGCCCTGGATCGGGCGGCGGCTGACCGGCCGCTCCTCCGGCGACGGCCTCACCCCGAAGCGCCCGGACCTGGAGCCGCTGCGCTAGAGGGCGCCTCCCGGGACGGGCCCTCCGGCGCGGCGGTCCGGGCACACCCCGCCGTGTTCCCATCAGTCGGCGGCGCGCCCCGGCCCGCTCCCGCGCCTCGGGGAGCACAGCGGCCTCGCGATGACCGCGCCTGGAGGCCGCTCGCTACGGACCCGACCCGGGAAAGACCCCTGGGCCCGTAGAACCGGCGAGGGGCGTGCTCCGAACGGAGCACGCCCCTCGCCGGTTCTGAGCGGCCTCTCAGGCGCGGCCGCGCGCGGAGCAGTCGGCGCAGGTGCCGAAGACCTCGACGGTGTGCGTCACGTCGGTGAACCCGTGCTGGGCGCCCACCGACTCGGCCCACTTCTCCACGGTCGGGCCCTCCACCTCCACCGCGCGGCCGCAGGTCCGGCAGACCAGGTGGTGATGGTGGGCGTCGGTGACGCAGGCGCGGTACACCGCCTCGCCCTCGTCCGTGCGCAGGACGTCCACCTCACCGGAGTCGCTCATCGCCTGCAGAGCCCGGTAGACGGTGGTCAGGCCGATCTTCGACCCCTCGGCGCGCAGGTCGGCATAGAGGTCCTGCGCGCTGCGGAACCCGCTGGCCTCGTTCAGGGCCTGCTTGACGGCCTCGCGTCGTGTACTCACCTGGATACGCTCCCCCGTTCGGTCTGGGGCATCGTACCGACCGTACCGGCGCCGTCCGTCCCGGGGGAGGACCCGGCCGCGCGCACGCGCGCCCGCCCGGTCGCGGCGCGCACCGCGTACCCGCCCGCCACCGCGGCGGCGAACACCGCCAGCGCCAGGAGCACGATGGCCGCGCCCGGCGCCACGTCCACATAGAACGCCCCGGTCAGCCCGCCCAGGGCGCTGAGCAGGCCGATCGCCATGGCCAGCAGCGCGGTCACCCGGAAGCTGCGCGCCAGCTGCTGTGCGGCGGCCACCGGGACCACCATGAGCGCGCTGACCATGAGAACCCCCACCACGCGCATGGACACCACCACGGTCAGCGCGGCGGTGACCGCGATCACCAGGCTCAGCAGGCGCACGGGCAGCCCCGCGGCGCGGGCCGTGTCCTCGTCCTGGCACAGCACGAACAGCTCCCGCCAGAAGAAGCCGACCACCGCGAGCACCACGGCGGCCAGGGCGACCACCACCGCCACGTCCTCCTCGCCGACGCTGCTGACCGACCCGAAGAGGAAGCCGGTCAGGGTGGCGCTGTTGGCGCGCGGGGCCAGGCCGATCAGCAGCACGCCCCCGGCGATGCCGCCGTAGAACAGCAGGGCCAGCGCGACGTCGCCGCCGGTGCGGGCGCGCACCCGGATCAGCTCGATGGCGGCGGCGCCCGCCACCGACACCGCCAGGGCGGTCAGCAGGGGCGAGGTCTGGGTCAGGTACCCCAGCGCGACGCCGGTCAGCGCGACGTGGCCGATGCCGTCGCCGAGCAGCGCCAGGCGCNCGCTGGACCAGGAACA
>NZ_ANAD01000001.1 GCF_000341245.1 Nocardiopsis halophila DSM 44494 | reverse complement strand
CCCCGATGATCGGCGCCACCAGCCCCACCAGCGCGGCGGCGATGAGCGCGCGCTGCATGAAGGCGTACTGGAGCATCTCAGTCACGGCGGGGCACCTCGAACTCGGGCAGGGCGGAGGCGACGGCGGGGGAGTCGGCGTCGGCGTGCGGGTGGACGTGGTCGTGGCCGGGGCGGGCGCAGTCGCCGCTGGGGTGCGGGACGGGGCCGTCGTGCACCACCCGGCCGGCGGAGAGCACCACCCCGCGCTCCAGCAGGGGCTCCAGCGGGCCGCTCTCGTGCAGCACGAGCACGATGGTGGAGCCGCGCTCGCGCAGGGCGGTGATGGCGGCGGCCAGGGCGCGCTGGTTCTCGGCGTCGACCCCGGCCATCGGCTCGTCCATGACGAAGGTGTCGGGGCGCGCGGCCAGGGCGCGGGCGATGAGGACCCGCTGCTGCTGGCCGCCCGAGAGCTCGTGGACCGAGGCGCGGGCCAGGCCGGACAGGTCCAGGGCGTCCAGGGCCTCGTCGACGGCGGCGCGGTCGCCGGAGGTGGCCCGGCGCAGCCGCCGGCGCCGCGCGACCTGCCCGGAGGCGACGACCTCGCGGACCGTGGCGGGCACGCCGCCGCCGGCGGTCAGGCGCTGGGGCACGTAGCCGATGCGGCCCCAGTCGCGGAACCGGCGCAGCGGGGCGCCGTGCACCTCGACGCTCCCCGAGGTCAGCGGGACGATGCCCAGCATGGCCTTCATCAGGGTGGACTTGCCCGACCCGTTGGGCCCGAGGATGGCCAGCACCTGTCCCCGGGGGACGGTCAGGTCGACGCCGTGCAGGACGGGAACGCGGTCGTAGGAGACGACGGCGTCCCGGACGAGGAACGCGGGAGGCGCGGAGCCCGGGCCGCCCCCGGCCCCGGCGCGCTCCGCGACGGATTCAGCGGTCACCGACCCATGGTGCCGAAAACGAAAACGATTGTCAAAACAGCGGGGAAGGGTACACCATCCCGGCGCCGAGGAGAAGGGGTGGCGGGTCCGCACCGCGGGGCGGGGCCGCCGCGGTCAGCCCACCGCCTGGATGGCGCCCATCGCCGCCAGGCCGCCCACGACCAGCAGGCGCATCGCCCGCTCGCCCGTGCGCAGGCCCGGCCAGGCCAGGAAGGCCAGCCAGCCGATGAACGCCGCCAGCACCACCAGCAGCAGGCCCCCCAGGGGCCCCGCCAGCAGCAGCCCGGCGATGAACACGCCCGCCATCGCCACCGGGAGGATCCACCGCGGCGCCTGGTGCAGCCACACCAGCGGGACCGCGCTCGCCTGTTCGATCCGTCGGCGCAGCGGTCCCGCGCCGGGAGTGAAGAAGGACCCGCCCTTCGGAAGCGGGCGCCGCGCCCGCCGGAACCCGTCGTCGCCCCTGGCCGCCACGCGCACCCTCCGCACCGTCCGCCGTCCTTGCGGGGAAGCCTACTCCCCGGCTCTGGCTAGGATGCATCGTGCAGGAGGGGGACGGCGGCGCCCCGCGTCTCACCGGACGTTCACGCGCGCCGCCGTAGAGTAGTCCGGCGAACGCCGGCCGCGCGGACCGCGTCCCGGCGGCGTTCTCCCCCGTTGCGCCCGCTCCGCAGACAGACCGATCGGGAGACTTTTTTCCGTGCCGAAGCTCAGCGTCATCGTCGCGTTCGACGTCACCGAGCCGCACCTGCGCCCCACTCTGGACTCCCTGTCCGGGCAGGACGCAGGCGGCCGCGACCTGGAGATCGTCCTGGTCCCCCTGGCCGCCGGGCAGGCGGGCGCCCCCGGCCGCGTGCCCCCCGCACCGGCCGAGGGGCCGGTCGGGGACGACGCCGGCGACGAGGACGCCGACCGGGACGACGCCGGCGCCGGCGACGACGAGGCCGCCGACGGCGAGGACGGCGAGGCGGGCGAGGCCGTGGGCCCCGTCCGCGAGGAGGGGCTGGAGGCCGCCGAGGAGTTCGCCGCCGCACCGCCGTCCGGGGTCTCGGCCGTGCTGGTGGGCGAGCGCGCGGCCGGCCGTTCCGCCGCCCGCGCCGCCGGGACCGCCGCCTCCGCCGGCGACCTGCTGCTCTTCCTGGACGGCGGGGACACCCTGTCCGGCTACGCCCTGGGCTACCTGGCCGACGCGCTGGAGGCCTCGGGCTCCCAGGTCGCCACCGGCAACGTGTACCGCTTCAACGACCTGGGCGCCCGCCCCTCCTCGACGCACCGCAAGATCTTCGGCAAGGCCCGCACCGGCGTCGACGTGCACGCCACCTCCTCGCTGCTGCGCGACCGCCTGTTCGGCAACAAGCTCTGGCGCCGCTCGTTCTGGGAGTCGCTGCCCGACCTGGGCCTGGACGACGCCGACGACGACCTGGCCGCGGTCCGCGCGCTCATCGCCGCCACTACCGTGGACGTGCTGCCGGCGCCGGTGCTGCTGCGCCGCGACCGGGGCGAGGGGCCGCCGCTCAGCGACACCGCGGTGCTCACCCGCCGGCTCCGCGCCGTCGCCGCGGTCTCCTCCTCGCTCGCCGAGGGCGACCGCGACCTGTGGGACTCCCGCGCGCTCCGCTCCGACGTGCGCGCCGTCCTGCTCAAGCTCGACGACGCCGACGACGAGGGCCGCACCCGCTTCCTCGACCTGGCCAACGACCACCTGGCGACGGTCTCCCCGGCGGTGCTGGACGCGATGGCCCCGCTGCACCGGCTCAACCACCACCTGATCCGCCGCCGCGACCTGGACCGGCTGCTGGAGGCGGTCACCTTCCAGAAGAGCGTGGAGCTCAAGAAGGCCCCGGTGGTCCGCCGCGGCCTGCACTACTTCGTCCGCTACCCCTTCTTCGAGGACCCCGCCGCCGGGGTGCCCCGCGACGTCTACCGGCTCCAGTCCGAGCTGCGGGTCCGCCAGAAGACCGAGCGGGTGGAGTGGCGCGGCGGCCGGCTCGTGGTCGGCGGCCGGGTGGGGGTGCTCAACCTGCGCCCCGGGCGCCGCTGGCAGCAGCAGCTGCTGGCGTTCGCGGTCAACTCCGACACCGGGCGCCGCATCCCCGTCCCGGTCAAGGTGCTGCGCGCCGCCGAGTACCGGCTGCCCGACGTNCCCCGCCCCCCCCCGCCACGACTACGGCGGTTTCGAGGTCACCGTGGACCCGGCGCGGCTGCGGCTGGCCGGGCAGTGGCGGGCCACCTCCTGGAAGCTGGAGCTGGTCGTGGTCAACCGGGGCCTGGTGCGCCGCCGCATCGTGGCCAACCCGGTACCCGGCGCCGCCGAGCGCCCGCCCTACCGCCGCATCACCGGCGACGTGTGGCTGCGCCCGGAGTGGGACCGCGACCGCCACCTGGCCCTGACCGTCGCCCCGGTGCGCGCCCGCGTCACCGGCCTGGGGCTGGAGGAGGCCCCGGGCGGCCAGGTGCTCGCCCTGCGCGGGGAGTACGTCGGCCCGCCCGCCGCCTCCTGCACCGCGCTGCGGCTCACCCGCTTGCCCGGCACCGCCCGCCTGGAGTACCCGCTGGAGCCGGCCGACGTCGGCTTCAGTGTGCGGGTCCCGGTGCACGACCTGCTGGCCGGGGCGGTCGACGAGGGGCCGGGGCAGCTGCGCCAGGAGCGCTGGAGCGCCGAGCTGACCGCGCCCGACGGCACCGCGCTGCCGCTGGTGCTGCCCGACGAGGCCGGCACCCCCGCCCACCCGGTCGGCGACGGCCTCCACGAGGTCGCCGTGCAGCGCACCGGCACCGGCCACCTGCGGCTGCGGGCCGGCTGGGCGCACCCCGTGGTGCGCGGCGCCCGCTGGGAGGGCCGGGACCTGGTGCTGACCGGGGACTACGCCGGGTCCAGCGACGCCGAGCTGGTGTTCAAGGCGCGCGGCCGCGACGAGGAGCACCGCCTGGTGCTGGAGCGCGACGGCGCCGCGTTCACCGCCCGCATGAGCCCGGCGGCCATCGCCACCCTCTCGGGCACCCTGCCGCTGCCCGCCGGCACCTTCCAGCTGTGGGCGCGGGTCGCCCTGGACGACGGCACCGTCCGCGACGTGGGCGCCGAGCTCGACCCGGACCTGGTGCGCGGCCTGCCGCTGCGGATGGACACCGGCGAGCGCGGCTACGCCTTCGCCGACTCCGGGTTCGACACCCCGGTGCTGCGGGTCGAGAGCGACCTGCGCCCCGAGGAGCGCGGCTCCTTCGCCCAGCGCACCCTGCGCGAGGAGGTCTACCCGGAGCTGCGCCGCGAGTCGGTCCGCGAGGGCGTGCTGTTCGACAGCTACACCGGCCGCCAGTTCTCCGACAGCCCGCAGAGCATCTACGCCGAGCTGCGCCGGCGCGGCGGGAAGTGGGCCGACTACCCGATGTCCTGGCTGGTCAAGGACGGCCAGGTGAACCTGCCGGGGGACCTGGAGCCGGTGCGGCACAACGGCCGCGGCTTCTACGAGGCGCTGGCCCGGTCCCGCTACATCGTCACCAACTCCCGCCAGCCGGCGTGGTTCGCCCGCCGCCCCGACCAGGTGGTGGTGCAGACCTGGCACGGCTCGATGCTCAAGCGCATCGGCTTCGACATCGAGAACATCCGCGGCAAGTCCCGGGACTACCACGACAAGCTGGCCTGGGAGACCGCGCAGTGGGACTACCTGGTCTCGCCGAGCCCGTGGGCCACGCCCATCCTGCGCCGGGCCTTCCGGTTCGAGGGCGAGATCCTGGAGACCGGCTACCCGCGCAACGACATCTTCTTCGCTCCCGACCGCGAGGAGATCGCCGCCCGCACCCGCCGGACGCTGGGGCTGCCCGAGGGCAAGAAGGTGGTGCTGTACGCCCCCACCTGGCGGGACGACAAGTACTACACCCGCGGCAAGCACAAGCTCGACCTGCACCTGGACCTGCGCCGGATGTACGACAAGCTCGGCGACGACCACGTGCTGCTGGTGCGGCGCCACCCCCGGGTGGTCGACAGCGTGCCGATCGTGGGCGAGGACTTCGTCTACGACGTCTCGCTCTACCCGGAGATCATGGAGCTGTTCCTGATCACCGACGTGCTCGTCACCGACTACTCGTCGATGATGTTCGACTTCGCCAACACCGGCCGCCCGATGCTCTTCTTCACCTACGACATCGAGAGCTACCGGGACAACCTGCGCGGGTTCTACTTCGACTTCGAGGAGACCGCGCCCGGCCCGCTGCTGACCGAGTCCGAGGAGGTCGTCACGGCGCTGCGGGACATCGACGCGGTGGCCGAGGCCTCGTCGGACAAGTACCGGGCCTTCACCGAGCAGTTCTGCCCGCTCGACGACGGCGGGGCCGCGGCCCGCGTGGCCGACCGGGTCTTCGGCACGGGGTGAGCCGGGGCGCGGGGGCGGTCGGGCCGGGAGGCCGGCACCGTCCCCGCGCCCGCCCGCTCAGCCGCCCGCGGCCGGCCGGACGGCGCGCATCACCCGGACGATCTTCTCGGCCGAGTTGACCGTGCGCACGTCCTCGGGGGGCACGGCCTGCCCGCCCATGCGCACCCGCGGGTTGCGGTGGCGCACGGGGGAGGGGACGGTGTCCATCGCCGAGAAGTGCAGCTCCCGCGCCCCGGTGCGCTCGACCAGCTCGGCGGCGTTGCCCTCGCGCACCCCGCCGCCGGGCATCACCGCGATCCGCCCGGCCGAGCGGCGCACCAGCTCGGCGATGAGCCCGGCCCCCTCGGGCGCGCTCGCCTGCTGGCCCGAGGTGAGCACCCGGTCCACCCCCAGCCCGATCAGCTCCTCCAGCGTGCCCACCGGGTCGGCGCACACGTCGAAGGCCCGGTGGAAGGTGGTCCCCAGCCCCTCGGCGGCGGCGAGCAGCCGCTCCATGGCCGCGTGGTCGACGCCGCCGTCGGGGGTGAGCGCGCCCAGCACCACCCCGTGCGCTCCGGCCCGGGCGAACGCCCGCACGTCGCGCTCCATGGCCTCCAGCTCGCCGGCGTCGTAGACGAAGTCGCCGCCGCGGGGCCGGACGATGGGGAAGACGGCGATGTCCGGGGCGGCCGCCAGGACCGCCTCGACGGTGCCGATGCTGGGGGTCAGGCCCCCGTCGACCAGGGCGGTGACCAGCTCCACCCGGTCGGCGCCGGCGCGCTGGGCGGTGCGCGCCCCTGCGGCGCCCTCCACCACGATCTCGAAGGCGGTGCCGGTGCGGGCGGTTCCGTTGGTTCCGGCGGGGGAGGGGACGGGTTCGGTCACGGCGGGCGCCTCCTGACGTCGCGGGTGCGGTCTAGACCAGTACACCATCCCCGCGGGCGGACCGGGCGCGGCCGCGGCCGCGGCGATGGGAGGATGGCCGGGTGATCGTCATCACCCGATACACCGTTCCGCCCGAGCAGGTCGAGGACTTCCGCGCGCGTGCCGCCGAGGCGCTGCGCGTCCTCGGCGCCCGCCCCGGCTTCCTCGGCTCGCGGGGGGGCCGCGCCGCCGACGACCCCCGGCTGTGGACCGTGGTCACCGAGTGGGAGGGCGCCGGGTACTACCGGCGGGCCCTGTCCGACTTCGAGGTGCGCATGGCCGCGGTCCCCCTGCTCTCCCAGGCCAGGGACGAACCGACGGCCTACGAGATCGTGAACGTCCCCACGCCCGGGGGTGGCTGAATCGGTCGCAGGGGCCCCCGAGCCCGCGTATCGTCGTGGGGAGCGCGGGGCCGTCCGTGACGGCGCCCTCACCGGCCGCCCGGGGCCCGGGCGGCCGAGCCACCGAACCGACACCACCGAATCGCCGAAGCGCGATCCGCCGACCGCCAGCCGGATGGAGAGTCAGAGAGAACATGGCCGCCAAGTCTGAGGCAATGGACAAGCTCGTCAACCTCGCCAAGCGCAGGGGTCTGGTGTACCCCTCCAGTGAGATCTACGGCGGTCTGCGCGCCTCTTGGGACTACGGCCCGCTGGGTGTGGAGCTGAAGCAGAACATCAAGCGGCAGTGGTGGAGGTCGATGGTCCAGGAGCGGGACGACATCGTCGGCCTGGACTCCAGCGTCATCCTCGCCCGCGAGGTGTGGGAGGCCTCCGGCCACGTGCAGGCCTTCGTGGACCCGCTGACCGAGTGCCAGTCCTGCCACAAGCGCTTCCGCGCCGACCACCTGATCGAGGCCTACGAGGAGAAGCACGGCCGCGAGCCGGAGAACGGCCTGGGCGACATCGCCTGCCCCAACTGCGGCGCCAAGAGCTCCTTCACCGAGCCGAAGATGTTCAACGGGCTGCTGCGCACCTACCTGGGCCCGGTGCAGGACGAGTCCGGGCTGGCCTTCCTGCGCCCCGAGACCGCGCAGGGCATCTTCATCAACTACCTCAACGTCCAGCAGAGCGCCCGCAAGAAGATCCCGTTCGGCATCGGCCAGGTCGGCAAGTCCTTCCGCAACGAGATCACCCCGGGCAACTTCATCTTCCGCACCCGCGAGTTCGAGCAGATGGAGATGGAGTTCTTCGTCAAGCCGGGCGAGGACGAGGACTGGCACCAGTACTGGATCGACCAGCGCATGCAGTGGTACCTCGACCTGGGCGTGGGCAAGGACAACCTGCGGCTGTACGAGCACCCGCAGGAGAAGCTCTCGCACTACTCCAAGCGCACGGTCGACATCGAGTACCGGTTCGGCTTCCAGGGCGCCGAGTGGGGCGAGCTGGAGGGCGTCGCCAACCGCACCGACTACGACCTGACCACCCACTCGGAGAAGTCCGGCGCCGACCTGTCCTTCTTCGACCAGGAGAGCAACGAGCGCTACATCCCCTACGTCATCGAGCCGGCGGCCGGCGTCGACCGCGCCATGCTGATGTTCATGCTCGACGCCTACCGCGAGGACGAGGCGCCCAACGCCAAGGGCAAGATGGAGAAGCGCTCGGTCATGGCGCTGGACCCGCGCCTGTCGCCGGTCAAGGCCGCGGTGCTGCCGCTCTCGCGCAACTCCGACCTCTCGCCCAAGGCCCGCGACCTGGCCGCGCGCCTGCGCAAGCGGTGGAACACCGAGTTCGACGACGCCGGCGCGATCGGCCGCCGCTACCGCCGCCAGGACGAGATCGGCACCCCGTTCTGCGTCACCGTCGACTTCGACACCCTGGAGGACGACGCGGTGACCGTCCGCGAGCGGGACACCATGTCGCAGGAGCGCGTCTCCCTGGACCGGGTGGAGACCTACCTGTTCGAGCGGCTGCCCGCCGGCTGCTGAGCGCGGGCCCGTCGCGGGCATGAGGGAGCGGGCATGAGAGAGGCGGCCGGACCCGGGGGGATATGGTCTCCGGCCGCCTCCGCTACGGGTTCCCCGGCGCACACGCCGGAAGAACCTGTTCTCACGCTAGCCCGATACGCGCCGTCGGGTAAGGGGTGTCCGCCTCCGCGCCCGGCCGTGTAAGCGAATCGTGATTCCGTGCGTGACCGGCACCGGGGGAGAACGCGTCCCACCGGCCGCCTCCGCCGGGGCCGCGGCCCCGGCGGAGGCGGGGACCCGGGGCTCAGCCCTGGGCGTAGACGACCATCGACACCGCGATGTAGTGGCACACGTAGGCGGCGATGGTCAGCGAGTGGAACACCTCGTGGAACCCGAACCAGCGCGGGGCCGGGTCGGGCCGCTTGAGGCCGTAGACGACGGCGCCGGCGCTGTAGAGCAGGCCGCCGGCCAGCACCAGGATCCAGGCGGCCGGGTGCAGCCCGTGGACCAGCTGCGGGACGAACAGCACCGCCACCCAGCCGATGGCCAGGTAGAGCGCGGTGGACAGCCAGCGCGGGGCGTTCAGCCAGAACATCTTGAACAGCACGCCGGCCACCGCGCCGCCCCAGATCAGCGCGGTCATCGCGGTGCGCAGCGGGTCCTGGAGCACCAGCACCACGAAGGGCGTGTAGGTGCCGGCGATGATCAGGTAGATGTTGGCGTGGTCCATGCGGCGCAGCACCGCCACGGCGCCCGAGGACCACCGGCCCACGTGGTAGACGGCCGAGGTGCTGAACAGCAGCACCGCGGTGGAGGCGTAGACCGCCGCGCACACCCGCGCGGCGGTGGTCGGGGCCAGGCAGACCAGGACGATGCCCGCGGCCAGCGCGGGCGGGGCGGTGCCCAGGTGCAGCCAGCCGCGCAGGCGGGGTTTGACCGCCCGCAGCAGCTCGGCCGCGCCGTGGCGGGCGGAGTGCTGTGCGGATGCGCCGGACGGCGGCTGTCCTGCGGTCACGGGTTCGCCTTCTTCCTCGCGTCGGTGCGGGGCCCGGGAGGCGGCGCGCGGCGCCGCGGGGGGGCGGCCCCCGACCGACTCTACCTACGGAAGCGTAGGTTACCGACGGGAAACAATGTGCGCTGCGGCACAGGGGGACATGATCTTTTCCCGAGGCCTGGGCCGCGGCACGGCGGGCGCCGCCTGCTACCGTGCTCTCAAGCGTCCCTGGCCGTGCCGATCGTCTGCGACCCCTATTCCGTTTTCCGACCCAGGGGAACGTCTACCCTTCCTGAACCATTGGTCTAGACCATTGAAAAGCTGATGACCAGTGAAGACGGAGAGAGGATTCGGGGAATGAAGGGGTCAGGCGGCCGGATTGGTCCAGGGAGGCGACGAGGTCGAGCGGTCCCGTCGGAGGAGATCCACGTGCTCAAGTACGTCTACGAGTTCAGCGAAGGCAACAAGGACCTGAAGGACCTGCTGGGCGGCAAGGGCGCGAACCTCGCCGAGATGACCAACCTGGGACTGCCGGTCCCGCCCGGGTTCACCATCACCACCGAGGCCTGCCGCGCCTACCTCGAGGGCGGCGCCATGCCCGAGGGCCTCGCCGGCCAGGTCGAGGACAAGCTCAAGGCCCTCGAGGCCGCCATGGGCAAGGGGCTCGGGCAACCCGACGACCCCCTCCTGGTCAGCGTCCGCTCCGGGGCCAAGTTCTCCATGCCCGGCATGATGGAGACCGTCCTCAACATCGGGCTCAACGACGCGTCGGTACGCGGGCTCGCCGCCCAGTCGGGCGACGAGCGCTTCGCCTGGGACTCCTACCGCCGCCTCGTCCAGATGTTCGGCAAGACCGTGCTGGACATCGACGGCGACCTGTTCGAGGAGGCCATCGAGGAGCGCAAGCGCGCCAAGGGCGCCGCCGCCGACCTCGACCTGGACGCCGAGGACTTCCGCGCCCTGGTCGAGGACTTCAAGGCCATCGTGCGCCGGGCCTCGGGCCGCGACTTCCCCGCCGACCCGCGCGAGCAGATGGAGCTGGCCGTGCGGGCCGTCTTCGACTCCTGGAACGCGCCCCGCGCCGCGCTCTACCGCCGCCGCGAGCGCATCCCCGCCGACCTGGGCACCGCGGTCAACGTGTGCGCCATGGTCTTCGGCAACCTCGGCATGGACTCGGGCACCGGCGTGGCCTTCACCCGCGACCCGGCCACCGGGCGCCAGGGCGTCTACGGCGACTACCTGCAGAACGCCCAGGGCGAGGACGTGGTGGCCGGCATCCGCAACACGGTGCCGCTCGCCGACCTGGAGCGCATCGACGCGGCGAGCCACGCCGAGCTGATGGACATCATGCGCACCCTCGAAGAGCACTACCGCGACCTGTGCGACATCGAGTTCACCATCGAGCGCGGCAAGCTGTGGATGCTGCAGACCCGGGTCGGCAAGCGCACCGCGGCCGCCGCCTTCCGCATCGCCGACCAGCTCCTGGCCCAGGGCATGATCACCCCCGACGAGGCGATCCTGCGGGTCAACGGCGACCAGCTCGCCCAGCTGATGTTCCCCCGCTTCGACGAGGGCGCCCCGCGGGACCGGCTCGGGCGCGGGATGAACGCCTCCCCGGGCGCCGCCGTGGGCCGCGCCGTCTTCGACTCGGCCGCCGCCGTCAAGCGCGCCCGCGCCGGGGAGCCGGTCGTGCTGTGCCGCCGCGAGACCAACCCCGACGACCTGGAGGGCATGCTCGCCGCCGAGGGCATCCTGACCAGCCGCGGCGGCAAGACCTCGCACGCCGCGGTGGTCGCCCGCGGCATGGGCACCACCTGCGTGTGCGGCGCCGAGGAGCTCGACATCGACGTCCGGAACCGCCGGATGACCGCGCCCGGGGGCCGGGTCGTGGAGGAGGGCGACGAGATCTCCATCGACGGGAGCACCGGCGAGGTCTTCCTCGGCCGGGTCCCGGTCGTCGACTCCCCGGTCGTGCGCTACTTCGACGGCACCCTGGACGCCGAGTCCGACGAGGCCGACGACCTGGTCCGCGCCGTGCACCGGGTGATGGGCCGCGCCGACGCCGACCGCCGGCTGGGCGTGCGGGCCAACGCCGACACCCCCGACGACGCCGCGCGCGCCCGGCGGATGGGCGCCCAGGGCATCGGCCTGTGCCGCACCGAGCACATGTTCCTGGGCGAGCGCCGCCCGCTGGTCGAGCGCCTCGTCCTGGCCGAGGGGGACGACGAGCGCACCGCGGCGCTGGAGGCGCTGCTGCCGCTCCAGCGCACCGACTTCACCGGGATCCTGGAGGCCATGGACGGCCTTCCGGTGACCATCCGGCTTCTCGACCCGCCGCTGCACGAGTTCCTGCCCGACCTCACCGAGCTGTCGGTGCGGGTGGCCCTGGCCGAGGAGCGCGGCGAGCGCGACGAGGAGGACGTGCGCCTGCTGCAGGCGGTGCGCCGGCTGCACGAGCAGAACCCGATGATGGGGCTGCGCGGGGTGCGGCTGGGCCTGGTGGTGCCCGGCCTGTTCACCATGCAGGTGCGCGCCATCGCCCAGGCGGCCGCCGAGCGGCTGCGGGCCGGCGGCGCCCCGCGGCCCGAGGTGATGATCCCGCTGGTGGGAACGGTCCAGGAGCTGGAGATCATCCGTGAGGAGGCGCTGGGCGCCGTGCGGGAGGTCGCCGAGGAGTACGGCGTGGAGCTGGAGTTCCCCATCGGCACCATGATCGAGCTGCCGCGGGCGGCGCTGACCGCCGGGCAGATCGCCGAGAGCGCCGAGTTCTTCTCCTTCGGTACCAACGACCTCACCCAGACCGTCTGGGGCTTCTCCCGCGACGATGTGGAGGCCTCGTTCTTCTCCGCCTACCTGGAGAAGGGCGTGTTCGGCGCCTCGCCGTTCGAGACGATCGACACCGAGGGCGTCGGCCGGCTGGTGCGCACGGCCGTGGAGGAGGGCCGCGCCGCCCGCCCCGGCCTGAAGCTGGGCGTATGCGGCGAGCACGGCGGCGACCCGGCCTCGGTGCACTTCTTCGACCGGGTGGGGCTGGACTACGTCTCCTGCTCGCCGTTCCGGGTCCCCGTCGCCCGCCTGGAGGCCGGCCGCGCGGCCGCCGAGGACGCCTGAGGCCGCTCCGGGCCGGGGGCGCGCCCCCGGCCCGGACCTCCTTCCGGCGCCCTGGGCCGGGAGGCCCATGTCACGACATGTGACCTCCCCGTGATATACGCTCGGCCCCCAGGGTGAGCCGCACGTCCACTACTCTGTGGGCGCCGGGCGCCGGGCGCGGACGTCCGGTCCGGCGCCGATGTCGGTTATCGTCAGGCGGAACCCACACGAACGGTCCCGGGGGTGAAGGTGCGGACAGCCGGCGAGGGGCGCGCGGACGACCCGCGCGAAGGGGGGCCAGGCGGTTCCCCGGACGCCGAGGCGACCCGGGTCTTCGAGCGCTCCCGGCCCGTCGGCGGAGCGGAGGCCACCCGGGTCTTCACCCGGGACGCGGCGCCCGTCCCGGAACCCGTTCCCGGGCCGCTGGAGGAGCTGGACGGGCCCGACGGGCCCGACGCCCCTGAGGGCCCACGCGGTCCGGGCGGCCCCGGGGAGGGGGAGGGCCCCGCCGGGCGCGGAGGCGGCGGTGGCGGCCCCCGGTCCCGTGGGCCCCGGCGCCGGTTCCGCCTGCGCCCCGGGCGCATCATCGCGCTGCTGCTGGTCGTGGCCATCGCCGTCCCGCCCGGCACCTGGGCCTGGGTGTGGTGGACCGCCCGCCAGGACGCCCGCCCGCCCTCCGACGCGATCCTGGTGCTGGGCGCCAGCCAGTACAACGGCCGCCCGTCGCCGATCTTCGAGGCCCGGCTGGAGCACGCGGCCCACCTGTACGAGGAGGGCGTGGCCCCGACCGTCATCACCGTCGGCGGCAACCAGCCCGGGGACAACTACACCGAGGGCGGGGCCGGGCGGGACTGGCTGGTCGAGCAGGGGGTGCCCGCCGGCTCCGTGGTCGCCGTGGAGGAGGGCAGCAACACCCTGCGCAGCCTGGAGGCGGTCGACGAGGTGGTCGACGCCAACGGGTGGCAGAGCGTCGTGATCGTCTCCGACCCCTGGCACAGCCTGCGCTCCCGCATCATGGCCGAGGACCAGGGCATGGAGGCCGCCACCTCCCCGGTGCGCTCGGGCCCGGCCGTCCTGGAGCGCCGCACCCAGCTCTGGTACATCACCCGGGAGACCGGGGCGCTCTGGTACTACTGGCTCTTCGGCGACACCGACGACGCCGACATCGGCTACGGGACCGACGCCGCGTGATGGACCGTTCCACCGACGAGCGGGCGGCCGACGGGTACACCCGCCGGGACCGCGAGCGCCGTGCACCCGAGCCGCCCAAGAGCCGCGGGCGCGGCCCCTTCGAGCGCGACCGGGCCCGCGTCCTGCACAGCTTCGCGCTGCGCCGGCTGGCCGCCAAGACGCAGGTGGTGCGCCCCGGGGCGAGCGACTTCCCGCGCACCCGGCTGACCCATTCGCTGGAGTGCGCCCAGATCGGCCGCGAGCTCGGCGCCGCCCTGGGGTGCGACGCCGACCTGGTGGAGGCGGCGTGCCTCTCCCACGACCTGGGGCACCCGCCCTTCGGGCACAACGGGGAGCGCGCCCTGGACGCGGCCGCGGCCGCCTGCGGCGGGTTCGAGGGCAACGCCCAGAGCCTGCGCATCCTCACCCGCCTGGAGGGCAAGGTGGTCGGCGGGGACGGGGCCGGTGCCGGGCTCAACCTGACCCGGGCCACGCTCGACGCCACCGTGAAGTACCCCTGGCAGCGCGGCGGGGGAGACGGGCACAAGTTCAACTGCTACCCCGACGACGCCCCGGTCTTCGAGTGGATCCGCCGGGACGCCCCCGAGGGCCGTACCTGCTTCGAGGCGCAGGTGATGGACTGGGCCGACGACGTCGCCTACTCGGTGCACGACCTGGAGGACGGGCTCTACGCCGGGATGGTGCGCCTGGAGGCGCTGCGCAGCCCGGCCGAGCGCGCGGCGGTGTGCGCGAGGGCCTCGGGCCGCTACACCGGCGCCGACACCGGGGAGCTGGAGGAGGTGTTCGCGGCGCTGCTGGCCGAGCCCTTCTGGCCGCGCCGCTTCGACGGCGGCCTGGAGTCGCTGGCGGCGCTGAAGAACCTGACCAGCGAGCTGATCGGACGCCAGTGCCGGGCGGCCGAGCGCGCCACCCGCGACCGGTACGGCCCGGAGCCGCTGACGCGCTACGCGGCCGATCTGGTGGTGCCCCGGCGGGCGCTGCTGGAGTGCGCCCTGCTCAAGGCGGTGGCCTGGCACTACGTGATGGACCGCTCCGAGGCGCAGGCCTACCAGGCCCAGGAGCGCGAGCTGATCGCCGAGCTGGTGGAGCTGGTGCTGCGCGGCGCGCCCGGGACCCTGGACCCGCCGCTGCGCCCGGCCTTCGAGAACGCCGCGGACGACGCGGCGGCCCTGCGCGTGGTCGTGGACCAGGTGGCGTCGCTGACCGACACCTCCGCCGCCGCCTGGCACGCCCGCCTGAGCGGCTGAACCGGGCGGGCGCTCCCGGGGTGTCGCCGGGGCGCCGGCGCACCGTCGATGCCGCGTCGGCCGCGCAGGCCGGAGGGGGCGGCCGCACCGCGTCGGCGCGGGACCGGCCCAGGCCGCTCCGCTGGACCCGGAGCCGCGGCACGACCTGGGCGACGTGGCCGAAGTCCCGGTCGCGGGGGACCGGGACGGCGCCGTTGCGCAGTGCGACAGCGGAGAACGGGCCGACGGCGGACATGCCGACGGCTGAGCCCCGGGCCCGATCGCTCCAGAACGGCGGGGCCGGCGCGGAGGCGGTCGACCGCCTCCGTCCCGGTGGACCGCAGAGCGGTTCGCCGGGCTTGCGGACGAGCGGTCCACGGGTCCGCGCCGGGCCCGGCAGGGCGCAGACGGACCGGGCCCGCTCCCGGAGAACCGGTCAGGCCGGCCGTGGGCGGTCCTCCTCCTGGCCACCGTTGTCATCGCTGCCCGGTTCGCCGACGCCGAACACGTCGGTGAAGCGGGGGCCTCGCATCTCCTCCAGGTCGCCGTCCCAGCCCGTTCCGTGCCGGCTGAGCAGGAGGTCCCGGTCGGGCCTCGGGCCGACCGCGCGCCTGAGCGCCAGGTCCACGGCCTCTTGTGCGGTGCGGGCACCGAACCCGTCCATCACGGCCGCGATGAGCCCGTCGTCGATCTCGATGGTGAACCTGCCCATGCACGCACCGTACACAGGCGCTGCGGCTCCTTCCCCGGCTTCGCCCCGATTCCGGCACCGTTTTCCCCACCCCCCTTGACGCCGTCTATGTTAGCGCTAACAATGTCTGCCACGTCACACCCCCGAGTGCAGTGGAGGACCAATGGCGGCCCCACCCGGGCGCATGCCCGTCATGGCCGACGTCGCGCGGGCGGCGGGGGTCTCGCACCAGACCGTCTCCCGGGTGCTCAACGGGCACCCGAACGTGCGCGCCGAGACCCAGGCGCGGGTGCTCGCCGCGATCGAGGACCTGGGCTACCGGCCCAACTCCTCGGCCCGGGCCCTGGTCACCCGGCGCACCGGGGTGATCGGCGTGGTCGCCGTGGACACCGCCCACTACGGGCCGGCGCGCACCCTGACCGGGATCGAGCACGCCGCCCGCGCCGCCGGCTACTACCTCAGCGTGGTCACCCTGACCGAGGCCTCGGCCGAACAGGTCCGCGACGCCATGGACCACCTGGCGCGCCAGGCGGTCGAGGGCTACGTCGTCATCGCCCCGCAGCGCTCGGTCCTGGAGGGCATGCCCGAGTGGGCCGGCGGGGCCCCGGTCGTCGCCGTCGAGGGCGGGGAGGCGCGCGAGCTGCCGGTGGTCTGCGTGGACCAGGAGGGCGGCGCCCGGGCGGCCGTGCGCCACCTGCTCGGCCTGGGCCACCGCACCGTCGGCCACATCGCCGGCCCCCGCGACTGGCTGGAGGCCGAGGCCCGCGTCGCCGGGTGGCGCCGCGCCCTGGAGGAGGCGGGCGCCCCCGCCGCCGAGCCGCTCTACGGCGACTGGCGCCCCCGGTCCGGCTACGAGCTGGCCCGCCGCCTGGTGCAGGAGGGCCGGCTGCCCGGTGCCCTGTTCGTGGCCAACGACCAGATGGCCGTGGGGGCGCTGCGCGCCTTCGGGGACGCCGGCGTGCGGGTCCCCGAGGACGTGGCCCTGGTCGGGTTCGACGACGTCCCCGAGGCCGCCTACTACGCGCCCCCGCTGACCACGGTCGCCCAGGACTTCGGCGAGGTCGGGCGGCGCGGCATCGGCGTCCTGCTGGACCTGCTGGAGAGCGGGGGCGCCGCCGCCGAGTCCGCCGCGCGCGAGGTGGTGCCCGCGCGCCTGGTCGTCCGCGCCAGCTGCGGGGCCTGAGCCGCAGCCGAACGCACCGCGAAGCGCCCCCGAGACGAGCGCCCCGAGAGGACCCCCCCGTGACCGAGTCTGTTAACGCTCACACAATCCCCGACGACGCCGCCGTGGTCGGCGTCGACTTCGGCACCCTGTCCGGCCGCGCCGTCGTGCTGCGCGTGTCCGACGGCGCCGAGCTGGGCTCCGCCGAGCACCCCTACGCCCACGGCGTGCTGAGCGACCGGCTGCCCGCCGGCGGCCCGGAACTGGCCCCCGACACCGCCCTGCAGGTCCCCGAGGACTACCGCGAGGTGCTCCGCCGCGCCGTCCCCGCCGCCCTCGCCGACGCCGGCGTCGCCCCCGAGCGGGTCGTGGGCGTGGGCACCGACTTCACCGCCTGCACCGTGCTGCCCGCCACCGCCGACGGCACCCCGCTGTGCGAGCTGCCCGGCCTCGCCGACCGCCCGCACGCCTACCCCAAGCTCTGGAAGCACCACGCCGCCCAGCCCGAGGCCGACGAGATCAACGCCCTGGCCGCCGAGCGCGGCGAGCCCTGGCTCGCCCGCTACGGCGGGAAGATCTCCTCGGAGTGGGAGTTCGCCAAGGGCCTGCAGGTGCTGCGCGAGGACCCGGAGGCCTACGCGCGCGCCGACCGCTGGATCGAGGCCGCCGACTGGATCGTCTGGGAACTGTGCGGGCGGGAGACCCGCAACGTCAGCACCGCCGGCTACAAGGGGATCCACCAGGACGGCGCCTGGCCCTCCCGTGGCTTCCTGGCCGCCCTGGACCCCCGCTTCGCCTCCTTCGCCGAGGACAAGATCGCCTTCCCGCTGTCGCAGCAGGGCGGGCGGGCCGGCGGCCTGACCGCCCGCGCCGCCGCCTGGACCGGCCTGCCCGAGGGCACCCCGGTGGCGGTGGGCGCCATCGACGCCCACGTCACCGCGGCCTCGGCGGACACCGTCGCGGCCGGGGAGATGCTCGCGGTGATGGGCACCAGCACCTGCCACGTGATGAACGCCGAGGCCGGCGCCGGCGCCCCGGCCGAGGTCCCGGGCATGTGCGGGGTGGTGCACGGCGGCATCGTGCCCGGACTGTGGGGCTACGAGGCCGGGCAGAGCGGCGTGGGCGACATCTTCGCCTGGTTCGCCGACTCCTTCGCCGGGGGATCGGCCTCCCGGGAGGCCGCCGAGCGCGGGCTGTCCCTGCACGACCTGCTCTCCGGCCGCGCCGCCGGCCGCCCGCCCGGCGCGCACGGCCTGGTGGCCCTGGACTGGCACAGCGGCAACCGCTCGGTCCTGGTCGACCACGACCTGTCCGGCGTCCTCGCCGGGCTCACCCTGGCCACCCGGCCCGAGGACGTCTACGCCGCCCTGGTGGAGGCCACCGCCTTCGGCGCCCGCACCATCGTCGACGCCTTCGAGGCCTCCGGGGTGCCGGTGCGCGGCTTCACCGTGGCCGGCGGCCTCAAGCGCAACCCCTTCGTCATGGGCGTCTACGCCGACGTGCTCGGCCGCCCGCTCCACCTGGCCGACTCCGACCAGGGCCCGGCCGCCGGAGCCGCGATCCACGCCGCGGTCGCCGCCGGGGCCCACCCCGACCTGCCCGCGGCCTCGGCCGCCATGGGCGGCCGCACGCGGGAGGCGGTCCGCCCCGACCCCGCCCGCACCGCCGCCTACGACCGCCTCTACGCGGTCTACACCGAGCTGCACGACCACTTCGGCCGCGGCGGCAGCGACGCACTGCACCGGCTGCGGGAGATCCGCAACACCGCCCTGGCCGAGGACCCCGCGGCCGGCGCCGTCCCGCCCCAGACCGCGCCGGCCGGCACCGATCCCGCCGACACGGCACCCACCGACACCGCCCCGTCCCGGGCCGCGGACGCATGAGCCCCCGACCGGAGGAGCCGATGACCCAAGCACCGCTGCCGCCGGAGGCCGCCGAGGCCGCCGCCCGCACCCGCGACCGGGTGTGCGCGCTCCACGCCGAGCTGCCCCGCTGGAACCTGGTCACCTGGACCAGCGGGAACATCTCCGAGCGGATCCCCGGCACCGACCTGTTCGCCATCAAGCCCAGCGGGCTGTCCTACGACGAGCTGACCCCCGCCTCCATGGTGGTCTGCGCCCTGGACGGCACCCCCGTCGACGGCGAGCACAGCCCCTCCAGCGACACCGCCGCGCACGCCTACGTCTACCGGGAGATGCCCGAGGTCGGCGGCGTGGTCCACACCCACAGCACCTACGCCACCGCCTGGGCGGCCCGCGGCGAGCCCGTCCCGTGCGCCATCACCGCCATGGCCGACGAGTTCGGCGCCGAGATCCCGGTCGGCCCCTTCGCCCTGATCGGCGGCGACGACATCGGCCGCGGCATCGTCGCCACCCTGCGCGGCCACCGCTCCCCGGCGGTCCTCATGCGCGGCCACGGCGTCTTCACCGTCGGCAAGGACGCCAAGGCCGCCGTCAAGGCCGCCGTGATGTGCGAGGACGTCGCGCGCACGGTGCACATCGCCCGCCAGGGCGGCCCCGTCGAGCCGCTCCCGCAGGAGCACGTCGACGCCCTCTACGACCGCTACCAGAACGTCTACGGGCAAAGGAGACAGCACCCGTGAGCGACCTTCCCCGCATCGGCCTGCTGGGCATCATGCAGCCGCTCTACGACGACATGCTGCCCGGCATCACCGAGCGCCAGTACGCCTACGCCCAGGAGGTCGCCTCCTCCCTGGAGGGCGTCGCCGAGGTCACCGCCGCGCCGCCGGTGCGCGGTCGCGAGGACGCCGAGGCGACGGTGCGCCGCTTCGAGGACGAGGGGCTGGACGGCGTCCTGGTGGTCATGCTGACCTACGGCCCCTCGCTGCGGGTCGCCCGGCTGTTCCAGCACATGCGTCTGCCGGTGTGCCTGGCCAACATCCAGCCCGAGCCGCGGATCACCGACCGCTGGGGCATGGCCGAGATGACCTACAACCAGGGCATCCACGGCGCCCAGGACACCGCCAACGCGATGGTCCGCGCCGGCCTGCCCTTCGACGTGGTCACCGAGGACCGGGGCAGCCCCGCCTTCCGCGAGCGGGTGGGCCGCTGGGCGCGCGCCGCGCGCGCCGCCACCGCGCTCACCGCGCTCAAGGTCGGCGTCTTCGGCTACCCCATGAACGGCATGGGCGACGCCCGCGTCGACGAGAGCGAGCTCCTGCGCCACCTGGGGCCCGAGGTGGTGCACATCGCCCAGGGCGAGCTCCACCGCACCATGGCCGCCCTGACCGAGGGGGAGGTCGCCGAGCTGCTGGAGGCCGAGCGCGGCCGGTTCGAGATCGACGAGCGCCTGTCCAAGGAGGAGCTGGACGACCACGCCCGCCTCCAGCTCGGCATCGAGCGGGTGCTGGAGCGCCACGGCTGTGCGGCCTACTCCACCCACTTCGACGCCCTGGGCGAGGACGGGCGGTTCGCCCGGCTGCCCATGGCCGCCGCCTCCAGCCTGATGGCGCGCGGCTACGGCTTCGCGGGCGAGGGCGACGTGCCCGCCGCCGCGCTGGTCTACGCCGGGCACCGGCTGACCGGCCTCGGGCACTTCACCGAGATGTACGCGATGGACTTCCCCCGCGACGCGATCCTGATGAGCCACATGGGCGAGGGCAACTGGAAGATCGCCCGGGACGACGAGCCCGTGCGGCTGATCAAGCGCCCGCTGGCCATCGGCGGCCTGGACGACCCGCCCACCCTGCTGTTCCGCATCCAGCCCGGCCCGGCGACCCTGGCCAGCCTGGTCACCCTCGGCGGCGGCCGGTTCCGGCTGGTGGTCGCCGAGGGCGAGGTGCTGGACGAGCCGCCCATGCCGTCCCTGGAGATGCCCTACGGCATGTTCCGCCCCGACAGCGGGGTGCGCGGCTGCATGGACGGCTGGCTTGCCGCCGGCGGCACCCACCACATCACCATGACCCCCGGCCGCACCGCCGCGGACTGGGAGTCCTTCTGCACCGCCTCCGGGGTCGAGTACCGCCCGGTCTGACCCGTCCGCCCCACCGGCCGCCGGCCCCTCCCGGCGGCCGCCCGACGCCCCTCCGACGGCGCCGCCCTCCGCGCGGGGGAGCGGCGGCGCCCACCCTTCCCCCCTGACTCCGCGACGTCCCAGGAGCACCCCATGAACGTCGACCCGCCTTCGGCCCCTCCCCCCGGCATCGGCCGCCGCTCGCTGCTGGCCGGCGGGCTCGCCGCCGCCGGCCTGGCCCTGACCGGCTGCGGCGCCGGCACCGCCGTCGAGACCGGTGCGCGCACCCCGATCCGCCAGTGGAACCTGTTCACCGGGGGCGACGGGGCGCGCATGGTCGAGATGCACGAGCGGTTCGCCGCCGAGCACCCCGAGTACGACCTGCGCCCCACCACCTACCTGTGGGGCAACCCCTACTACACCAAGTTCGCCATGGGCGCCGCCGGCGGCCGCTCGTTCGACATCGGCACCCTGCACCTGTCCCGGGTCAAGGGCATGGGCGCCGGCACCCTCATCGACCCGGTCCCGCGCGACGTGCTCGCCGAGTTCGGCATCACCGAGGAGACCGTCCGGTCCTCCCTGTGGGAGAAGGCCACGGTCGACGGGCAGCTGTACGCGATCCCGCTCGACACCCACCTGGTGGTCACCTACTACAACCGGGAGGTCTGCGAGCAGGCCGGGGTGCTGGAGTCCGACGGCACCCTGGTGCGCACCTCCGGCGTCGAGGAGCTGTTCGACGTGCTGGCCGCCGTCAAGGAGGTCACCGGGCAGTACGGCATCGTCATGGACACTACCGGGGCCTGGCGCCAGTTCTGGTCGCTCTACCGCCAGCTGGGCGGGGAGATGACCCTGGAGGGCGAGCTGGGCATCGACGACGACAAGGCGCTGCAGAGCCTGGACTTCCTGCGCCGCGTCAGCCAGGAGGGCCTGGCCCCCGAGGCCTCCGATGCCCCCGCGACCCCGGCCAACTTCCAGAACGGCATCGCCGGGCTGATGCTGGCCGGGAACTGGGAGCTGCCCACCTTCCAGGACGCCGGCATGGACTTCGGGATGCGCCCCTTCCCCGGCGTCTTCGGCGACGAGCTCGGCCAGGGCGACTCCCACGTGTTCGTCCTCCCGCAGCGGCGCGACCGCGACGACGAGGCCGTCCGGGCCGCCGTCGCCTACGCCGCCTGGATGCTGAAGAACAGCCTCGTCTGGGCCGGCGGGGGCCACACCCCCGCCTACCTCCCGGTGGTGGAGAGCGAGGACTACGCGGCGCTGGAGCCGCAGTCGGAGTACCGCGCGGCCGCCGAGAACGTGCAGCTCGACCCGGACGCCTGGTTCAGCGGGTCGGCCGCGGCCCTGATGTCCGAGGCCAACTCGGTCATGGCCGGAGTGCACAACGGCTCGTCCACCCCCGAGCAGACCCTGGAGAGCTTCAAGCGCGCGGTGCAGAAGCTCATCGACACCCCGCCCCCGGCCTGAGCCCGCGCACCCCCCGGCGCCCCGAACGGCGGGGCCCGAACCGACACCCCGCACCCCCTGACGACCGGCGGCCCGCACCCCCGCCACCGCCCCCGGCCCGGCCGGGCCCGGCCCCGCGAGGGGCCCACCCCCTCAGGCACGCTTCCGCGACCTTGGAGTCCGCCATGACCGCACCCCCGACGGCGGGCCAGGCGAGCAGATCCGACCCCCACGGAACCTCCGCCACCGGCTCCCCGCCCCGGCGCGCGCGCAGCCGCGCCGACCTCGCAGGCCCCGCCCTGGCCCTGCCCTTCGCCCTGCTCTTCGCCGTGTTCCTGCTCTGGCCGCTGGGCGCCGGGCTGTGGACCAGCTTCACCGACCGCTCGCTGACCGGGGCCGCGCCCTCGTTCGTCGGCCTGGACAACTGGGCCGAGATGGCCGCCGACCCCATGGTGTGGCGGTCGCTGTGGACGACCCTGCTGTTCACCCTGATGACCACCCCGCCGCTGGTGGCGGTCGCGCTGCTGATGGCGGTGCTGACCCAGCGGGCGGTGCGCGTGGGCTGGTTCCTGCGCTTCTCCTTCTTCTCGCCCTTCCTGCTGCCGGTCGCGGTGGTCTCGCTGATCTGGGTGTGGATCTACCAGCCCGGGTTCGGCATGCTCAACGGCGTCCTGACCGGTGCGGGCCTGCCCGAGGTGAACTGGCTCGGCGACGAGGGCACCGTGCTGCTCGCCATCGCCGGCACCACCGTGTGGTGGACGGTCGGCTTCAACTACCTGCTCTACCTGGCCGCGCTGCAGGGCATCCCGGGCCAGGTCTACGAGGCGGCCTCGCTGGACGGGGCCGGCGCCTGGCAGCGGTTCCGCCGCATCACCCTGCCGCTGCTCAACCGCACCACCGCGATCGTGGTGCTGCTGCAGATGGTGGCCTCGCTCAAGCTGTTCGACCAGGCGTACCTGATGACCAACGGCTCCGGCGGGCCGGACTACGCCGCCCGCCCGATCATCGGCTACATCTTCGACAGCGGCTTCACCAACCTGCGCATCGGCTACTCCTCGGCGATCTCCTACCTGTTCTTCGCGGTGATCATCGCCGTCTCCGTCCTGCAGTTCTGGCTGTTCACCAGGAAGGAGAACACCGCATGAGCGCTCCGACCGCGACCCCGGCGCCCGCCGCCGCACCCGCACCCGCCCCCGCGGCGGCCGCGCCCCGCCGCCGGCGGCGCATCTCCCCGACGGGGGCCGCCGCCACCGTCTCCGCCCTCGTCCTGGCCGTGCTGTGGCTGCTGCCCCTGGTGTGGGCGCTGCTCACCTCCTTCAAGCCCGAGGCCGAGACCACCGCGGTGCCGATCCGCTGGCTGCCGATCGAGCCGACGGTCGAGGCCTACCGCCAGGTCATCGCGCGCGGCGACATCCAGCAGTGGCTGCTGAACAGCACCGTCATCTCCACCCTGGTGACCGTGCTGACCCTGGTGCTGTGCGCCCTGGCGGCCTACGCCTTCTCCCGCACCTCCTTCCGCGGCCGCAACGCCCTGCTGCTGCTGTTCATCGCGGGCATCATGGTGCCCCCGCAGGTGCTGATCGTGCCGCTGTTCGACCAGATGCGGCTGCTGGGCATGGTCGACACCTACTGGGGTGTGGCGCTGCCGCAGGTGGTGGCCCCGGTCATGATCTTCATCCTCAAGCGGTTCTTCGACGCGATCCCGCACGACTACCTGGAGGCCGCCCACCTCGACGGCGCCGGGCACCTGCGGGTGCTGGTCTCGGTCGTGCTGCCGATGTCGGGGCCCATCCTCGCCGCGGTCGGCATCTTCACCTTCGTCCAGGCCTGGAACAACTTCCTGTGGCCCTTCGTGGCCACGACCGACCCCGCGCTGATGACGGTCCCGGTCGGCCTGGGCACCGTGCAGGGCGCCTACGGGATCCAGTACGCCCAGCAGATGGCCGCCGCCGTGCTGGGCGCGGCGCCCCTGATCGCCGTCTTCATGCTCTTCCAGCGCCAGATCGTCAAGGGCGTGACCGACGCGGGCCTCAAGTAGCCGCACCGGCCCGCCCGCCCCCGACGCCCCTGTCCTCGACCCCCGGCCCCGACCCGCACCCCGAAACACCCACCGGAGGTACCCCCCATGCCCCGCACCCCGACGACCGCGGCCGTCGCCGCGGCCCTGGCGGTCCTGGCCGCCTGCGCGACCACCCAGCAGGCCGCGGCGGACCCCGCGGCCCCCTCGTCCGCCCCTCCGCCCCCGCTCACCGGCGACGTCCGCGTCCACGACCCGGCCCTGGTCGCCGGCGGCCCGGGGGAGGACTGGTACGTCTTCGGCACCGGCGACCAGGCCGTCGGCGACGGCAACGTCCAGATCCGCACCTCGGCCAACGGCAACCACTGGGAGAACGCCGGCACGGTCTGGGACACCAAGCCCGCCTGGCTCTCCGAGGAGGTCCCGGGCGTGGAGAACCTGTGGGCGCCCGAGGTCTACGAGCACGACGGCACCTACTACCTGTACTACTCCGCCTCCACCTTCGGCTCCCAGCGCTCGGTCATCGCCCTGGCCACCAACACCACCCTCGACCCCGACGACCCCGACTACGCCTGGGTCGACCGCGGAAAGGTCTTCGAGAGCCACGAGGGCGACCCCTACAACGCCATCGACCCCGGGATCGTCGAGGACGGGTCCGGGAACCCGTGGATGGCCTTCGGGTCGCACTGGGGAGGCATCTACATGCTCCCCCTGACCTGGTCCGACGGGAAGCCCGCGGACGGCGCGCAGCCGTTCAGGATCGCTGACCGGCGCGAGGGCGCCAACCGCATCGAGGCCCCCTACATCGCCGAGCACGGCGGCGACTACTACCTCTACGTCTCCTTCGACGCCTGCTGCCAGGGCACCGACAGCACCTACAAGATCGCCGTCGGCCGCTCGGACTCGCCCACCGGCCCCTTCACCGACGCCGAGGGCGTGCCCATGACCGAGGGCGGCGGCACCGTCATCCTCGCCGAGCGCGGCGGGGACGTCGCCGCAGGCGGCCAGTCCCTGTCCGAGGGCCGCATCGCTTACCACACCTACGGGCCCTACGGCACCCCCGGCGACTTCCGCCTCGGAATCGAGCGCGTGCGGTGGACCGGGGACGGCTGGCCCGTCCTGGCCCACTGACCCCCGCCCGCAGCCCCGGCTCCCCGCCGCGGGAGCACCGCCCCGGGGGCGGCGGGCCGCCCCCGGGGCCACCGGCCCCACCGACCCGCCCCAGAGAGGACACCGCGTGCACAAGGCCGAACTCACCCTCGACCCCGCATTCGCCGTGGCGCCCGTCCACCGCCGGCTCTTCGGCTCCTTCGTCGAGCACATGGGCCGCTGCGTCTACACCGGCATCTACGAACCCGACCACCCCGCGGCCGACGCCGACGGGCTGCGGAGCGACGTCGCCGCGCTCGTCCGCGAGCTCGGAGTGACCACCGTCCGCTACCCGGGCGGCAACTTCGTCTCCGGCTACCGCTGGGAGGACGGCGTCGGCCCCAAGGAGGACCGGCCCGTCCGCCGCGAGCTGGCCTGGCACAGCACCGAGACCAACCAGTTCGGCCTCGACGAGTTCATGCGCTGGACCCGCGGCCTGGGCATCGAGCCGATGATGGCCGTCAACCTGGGCACCCGCGGCATCCAGGAGGCCCTGGACCTGCACGAGTACGCCAACCACCCCGGCGGCACCGCCCTGAGCGACCGGCGCATCGCCAACGGCGCCCCCGACCCGCACGCGATCGGCATGTGGTGCCTGGGCAACGAGATGGACGGCCCCTGGCAGCTGGGACACAAGACCGCCCGCGAGTACGGGCGCCTGGCCGCCGAGACCGCCCGCGCCCTGCGCACCGCCGAACCCGGGCTGGAACTGGTGGCCTGCGGCTCCTCCGGCCGCTCCATGCCCACCTTCGGCGCCTGGGAGGCCGAGGTGCTGGGCGAGTGCTACGACGAGGTCGACTTCGTCTCGCTGCACGCCTACTACGAGGAGTACGACGGCGACCTGCGCAGCTTCCTGGCGGCTCCCGCCGACATGGACCGCTTCATCGAGGAGGTCGTGGCCACCGCCGACCACGTCGGGGCGCGCCGCAAGAGCTCCAAGAAGATCATGCTCTCCTTCGACGAGTGGAACGTGTGGTACCTCAGCCGGTTCCAGCGCGAGGAGGCCGAGAACCCGCCCACCGACTGGCCGGTGGCCCCGCGCGTCATCGAGGACCGCTACCACGTGGCCGACGCCGTCGTGGTCGGCGGCATGCTCAACAGCCTGCTCCGCCACGCCGACCGGGTCACCGCCGCATCCCAGGCCCAGCTCGTCAACGTGATCGCGCCGATCATGACCGAGCCCGGCGGCCGGGCCTGGCGCCAGACCACCTTCCACCCCTTCGCCCGCACCGCCGCCGCGGCCCGCGGGCAGGTGCTGCGGGTCGAGCCCGCCGCGCCCCGCCACGACACCGCGCTCTACGGCGAGGTGCCGCTGCTCGACGCCGCCGCCACCTACGACCGCGACGCCGGACGGGCCGCCCTGTTCCTGGTCAACCGCTCCACCGACACCCCCATGGAGGTCGCGGCGGACCTGCGCGGGCTGGACGGCATGGCCGCGGCCTCCGCGCTCACCCTGGCCGACGACGACGTGTACGCCGCCAACACCGCCGACGACCCCGAGCGGGTCGTCCTCAAGGAGAACAAGGACGTGCGCCTGGACGGCGGGCGCCTGACGGCGGTCCTGCCGCCGGTCTCCTGGACCTGCGTGGAACTCACCGGGCCGCAGGCCTGACCCCTGAACCGAGGAGGCGAGAGCGATGAACGCCATGAGCGAGAACCGCACAGGGCGCACAGGGCGCACAGGGCGCACCGTACGGGCCGCGGCCCTGGGGGCCGCCCTGGCCCTGGCCGCCGGCGCCTGCGGGGGCGTCGGCGACGCCGCCCGGCCCGAGGGCGAGAGCGGCACCGTCGGCATCTCCATGCCCACCAAGTCCTGGGAGCGCTGGGTCCAGGACGGCGAGAACATGGTCGCCTCCCTGGAGGAGGCCGGCTACGGCACCGACCTGCAGTACGCCGAGGACGTGGTGGAGGACCAGGTCGCCCAGATCGAGAACATGATCACCAAGGACGTCGACGTCCTGGTGGTCGCCCCGGTCGACGGCGAGGCCCTGACCGAGGTGGTGGGCTCCGCCGAGGACGCGGGCATCCCGGTGCTCTCCTACGACCGGCTCATCATGGAGAGCGAAGGCGTGGACGCCTACGCCACCTTCGACAACTTCGGGGTGGGCGTGCTCCAGGGCGAGTACATCGCCCAGGAGCTCGGCCTGGACGAGGCCGAGGGCCCCCTGGCGATCGAGCTGTTCGGCGGCTCCCCCGACGACAACAACGCCTACTACTTCTACGACGGGGCCATGTCGGTCCTGCAGCCCTACATCGACGACGGCGTGCTGGAGGTGCCCAGCGGCCAGACCGAGATGAACCAGATCGCCACCATGCGCTGGGACGGCGCGGTCGCCCAGGACCGGATGGACAACCTGCTCGGCGCGCACTACTCCGACCGGGAGCTGGACGCGGTGCTCTCGCCCTTCGACGGCATCAGCACCGGCGTCATCTCCTCCCTCAAGGGCGCCGGGTACGGCACCGACGACAAGCCGCTGCCGGTGGTGACCGGCCAGGACGCCGAGACGGCGTCGGTCAAGTCGATCATCGCCGGGGAGCAGACCCAGACGGTGTTCAAGGACACCCGGGCCCTGGCCGACTCCGCCGCGGAGATGGCCGACGCGCTGGCCCGCGGCGAGGAGCCCGAGGTCGACGACACCGAGACCTACGACAACGGCGCCAAGGTGGTGCCGGCCCGCCTGCTGGAGCCGGTCTCGGTGGACGCCTCCAACTACGAGGAGGTCCTCATCGACAGCGGCTACTACGAGGAGTCGGACCTGAAATGACCGCTCCGACCGAGGGGCCGCCGGTGCTGCGGATGCGCGGCATCCGCAAGACCTTCCCCGGCGTGGTCGCGCTGGACGGGGTGGACCTGGAGGTCCGCCCCTCCGAGATCCACGCCCTGACCGGGGAGAACGGCGCCGGCAAGTCCACCCTGATGAAAGTGCTCAGCGGGGTGCACCCGCACGGCTCCTACCAGGGCCGGGTGGAGGTGGAAGGGGACGAGCGCCGCTTCGCCTCCACCTCCGACAGCGAGCGCGCGGGCATCGCCATCATCCACCAGGAGCTGGCCCTGGTCCCGCAGCTCACCGTCGCCGAGAACGTGTTCCTCGGCAACGAGCGCGCCCGCCGGCGGCTCGGACTGTCCTTCGTCGACCAGGAGGCGTCGGTCTCCCGGTCGAGGGCCCTGCTGGAGCGGGTCGGCCTGGACGTCGACCCCTCCACCCCGCTGGGCGAGCTGAGCGTGGGCCGCCGGCAGCTCGTGGAGATCGCCAAGGCCATCGCCAAGCAGGTGCGGGTGCTCATCCTCGACGAGCCCACCTCCGCCCTCAACGAGGCCGAGAGCGACGCCCTGCTGCGCCTGCTGCTGGAGTTCAAAGAGCAGGGCATCGCCTCCATCCTCATCTCCCACAAGCTCGACGAGGTGACGCGGGTCGCCGACCGGATCACCGTGCTGCGCGACGGCCGCAGCATCGAGACCCTGGACGCGGCCCGCGGCGAGGCCACCGAGGACCGCATCATCCGCGGCATGGTCGGCCGGGACCTGGAGCACCGCTACCCCGGCCCGCCCGGCGGCGCCGGGCCGGTCCGCTTCGAGGTGCGCGACTGGACCGTGGACCACCCGGTGCAGCGGGGCCGCCGCATCGTCGACGGCGCCCACCTGCAGGTCCGGGCGGGGGAGGTCGCCGGGCTCGCCGGGCTGATGGGCGCCGGCCGCACCGAGCTGGCCATGAGCCTGTTCGGCCGGGCCTACGGGCGCTACGTGCGCGGGACGCTGCTCAAGGACGGCGCGCCCGTGGCCCCGCGCCACCCCGCCGAGGCCGTCGCCGCCGGGATCGCCTACGTGCCCGAGGACCGCAAGGAGCTCGGCCTGGTGCTGGACGACCCGGTGCGCACCAACCTGACGCTGGCCGGGCTCGGGCGCCTCGGCCGGGCCGGGGTGGTGGACGCCGCCGCCGAGCAGGCCGCGGCCGAGGAGCTGCGCACCCGGATGGGGGTGCGCTGCCGGGACACCGGGCAGGCGGTGGTCGAGCTCAGCGGCGGCAACCAGCAGAAGGTCGTGCTCGGCCGGTGGGTCTACACCCGCCCCGAACTGCTCATCCTCGACGAGCCGACCCGCGGCGTCGATGTGGGCGCCAAGTACGAGATCTACGAGGCGGTGCGGGCGATGGCCGCCGAGGGGGCGTGCGTGCTGCTCATCTCCTCGGAGCTGCCCGAGCTGCTGGGCATGTGCGACCACGTCTACGCCATGTGCGAGGGGCGGATCACCGGCTGCCTGCCCGCCGACGAAGCCGACCAGGAGGCACTCATGACGCTGATGACCGGCGCGCCGGGCACGCCCGGACCCACCGCCCGCGCGGGCGGGGCGCGCGAGGGGGGCCGGTGAGGGCGGCGGCCGGCGGGGCCGCCTCCGTGCGCGCGGTGCTGCGCGGCAACGCCCGCCGGTACGGCATGGTCATCGCCCTGGCCCTGATCGTCGTCCTGTTCCAGATCCTGACCGGCGGGCTGCTGCTGCAGCCCGCCAACGTCAGCAACCTGGTCCTGCAGAACTCCTACGTGCTCATCCTCGCCGTGGGGATGATGCTGGTGATCATCACCGGGCACATCGACCTGTCGGTGGGGTCGGTGGTGGCCTTCACCGGCGCCGTGTCCGCCATCATGCTGGCCGAATGGGGCCTGCCCCTGCTGCTGGTCCTGCCGCTGTCGCTGCTGGTGGGCGGCCTGATCGGCGCCTGGCAGGGGTTCTGGGTGGCCTACGTGGGGCTGCCCGCGTTCATCGTCACCCTGGCCGGGATGCTCGTCTTCCGCGGCCTGACGCTGCTGGTGCTCGGCGGCGAGTCGGTCGGCGACCTGCCGTCCTCGGCGCGCACGCTGGCCACCGGGTTCGTGCCGGGCTTCGACGTCGCCGGGGTCGACATCGTCCCGCTGGCCCTGGGGGCCGCGGTGGCGGCCCTGGTCGTCGCCGGCCTGCGCGCCTCCCGCGCCCGGGCCCTGCGGCACGGGATCAGGGTCGTTCCCGCCCCCGCGGCGCTGGCCGTCCAGGCGCTGGCCGCCGCGGCGGTGCTCGCCCTGTGCACCGCCTTCGCCCTGCACAGCGGGATCCCCGTGGTCGGCGCCCTGCTGCTGGTGCTCATCGCCGGATACGCGCTGTTCATGGCGGCCACCGTGCCCGGCCGCCGGGTCTACGCCACCGGCGGCAACCCCAAGGCCGCCGAGCTGTCCGGGGTGCGCACCAAGCGCACCGTGTTCTGGGTGTTCGTGAACATGGGGGCGCTGTCGGCGCTGGCCGGGCTGGTGTTCACCGCCCGGCTCAACCTCGCCGCGCCCGGCGCGGGCACCATGTTCGAGCTGGACGCGATCGCCGCCGCCTTCATCGGCGGGGCGTCGGCCTCGGGCGGTGTGGGCACCGTCGTCGGCGCGGTGGTCGGCGCCCTGGTCATGGGCGTGCTCAACAACGGCATGTCGATCATCGGGCTGGGCGTGGACTGGCAGCAGGCGATCAAGGGCCTGGTGCTGCTCATCGCGGTCGCCTTCGACGTGCTGGGCAAGAAGGGGCTGCTCGCCTCCGGCCTCGGCCGGCTCCGCGCGGCCCTCGGGGCCCGCGGCGGCGGGGGCGGGTCCTCCGGGGGCGACGGCACCGGGGGGCCGGAGGCCGCCGAGGGATCCGGGGACCCCGCCCGTCAGGCCGGGGACGAATCGGGCCGCGGCACGGGACGGGGGGCGGAGGTCCGCCCGACGCTCTAGCCGGATCCGCACACCGGCCCCCNCGGGCCCCCGCCGTGCGCGTCGGCTCGGGCCCGGACGACGGGTCCGGGCCGACGCGGCCGCCCGGCAGGGGGTCACCCCTTCATGGCGCCTCCCAGGGAGAACCCGCCGCCCAGGAAGCGCGAGACGGCGGCGTAGAGCAGCACCACCGGCAGGGTGTACAGCAGCGCGTACGCCGCCAGCGGGCCGTAGTCCATCGAGCCGTACTGGCCGAAGAAGGTGTAGATCCGCACCGCGGCCGGCAGCCGCTCAGGGGACTGCAGCAGCACGAACGGCACGAAGAAGTTCCCCCAGGCCAGCACCAGGGTGAACACGCCCACGACGGACAGGCCCGGCAGCGCCAGCGGCACCACCACCCGCAGCAGCGACTGCCGCGCCGAGGCCCCGTCCGCCCAGGCGGCCTCCTCCAGCTCCACCGGGATGCCGTCCATGAAGCTCTTGGTCAGCCAGATCCCGAACGGCAGCCCGGCCGCGGCCAGGAACAGCATCGCCCCCCAGCGCGAGTCCACCATCCCCACCCGGGAGAACAGGCCGTAGACCGGCACCATGATCGCGGTGATCGGCAGACCCGTGGCGAACAGGACCGTGTACAGGAACGGGCGGCCGAACCGCAGCTGGAAGCGGGAGAGCGGGTAGGCCGCCAGGACCGAGGCCGCCACCGTCACCACCGCCGCGCCGCCGCAGATCCACAGCGAGTTGCCCAGCGGGACGAACAGGGTGTCGGCGGTGGCGACCGAGGCGAAGTGCTCCAGCGTCGGCTCGGCCGGGAGCCGGGCCCGTGCCGAGGCGTCGGCGTCGAAGGCCGCCAGCAGCCACAGCGCGGGGAGCGCGAAGGCCGCGGCCAGCAGCGCCAGCAGTGTGTGCACCAGCACGGCGGCGGCCGCCCGCCGGGGCGCCGCCACCGTCCAGGCGCGCCGGGCGGGCCGGGCCGTGCCGACGGGGCGGACGGGGCGGGCCGTGCGGCGGCCGGCCGGGGAGCGCGCCGTCATCGGACCTCCTCGGGGCGGAGCGTGCGCAGGTAGACCGCGGAGAACAGGGCGGCCACCGCCAGCAGCGCCAGGGCGACCGTGGTGCCGTAGGCGATGTCGCCCAGCCGCAGCGCCTCGGTGTACATCAGCAGCGGCAGGGTGGTGCTGCGCCCTGCCGGACCGCCGGCGGTCATCACGTAGATCAGGGTGAACACCTGCACCGTCTGCAGGGTCACCAGCAGCAGGGTGGCCGCGACGGTGCGGCGCAGCAGCGGCAGCACCACGTGCCGGACCACGCCGAGCGGCCCGGCGCCGTCCACCCGTGCCGCGTCCTTCAGGTCGGTGGGCACCTCCGACAGCGCGGCCGAGTAGGCCATCATCGAGAAGGCGGTGCCCTTCCAGGTGTTGGCCAGGATCACCGCCAGGATCGGCAGGGCGGTCAGCCACGCCTGCTGCGGCGCCCCCAGCGCCTCCAGCATCCGGTTGAGGGTGCCCTCGCGCTCCAGGAACGCCGCCCACACGAACCCGGCCACCACCTCGGGCAGCACCCAGGCGCCCACCACGATGCCGCCCACGACCGTGCGCACCCACGGGCGGCGGCCCTGCATCAGCAGGGCCAGGAGCATGCCCAGCACGGTCTGCCCCACGATCCCCGACCCGATCAGGAACACGGCGGTGAGCAGGGTCGCCCGCAGGGCGTCGGGGTCGGTGAACAGCCGCTCGAAGTTGGCGAGCCCGACGAAGGAGGTCCGCGCCGCCCCCGCCCCGGTCAGCGCGGCATCGGTGAAGGAGGCCCACACCGTCCACACCACCGGGGCGGCGAAGAACGCCAGCAGCAGCACGGCGGCCGGAAGGACCGGGAGCACCCGCACCCCCGGCGCGGGGGTGGTCCCCTTCCCGACCCGTCGCCCACCCCCGCCCTCATTCGGGCCGCTGCGCGGCGCAGTCCGCTGGACCCGTCGCTCCTGCCGCCCACCGCCTTCCCCGGTGTCCTCACCCACCGGTGACCTGGTCCTCACCCACGATCTCGGCCAGCTCCCGGTCGTAGGCGGCCGCGGCCTCCTCCGGTGTCGCCTCGCCCAGCAGCACCTGCTCCGTGGCCTCCTGGACCGCCAGCGAGACCCGCGGGTACTCGGCGTAGGCCGGGCGGAAGTGGGTGACCTCCACCAGCTCGTTGGCCTCCTCGACGATGGGGGAGCGCTCCCTGTACTCCTCGGACTCGGCCACATCGGCCCGGACCGGGATCTGCGCGCCGCGCACCGCGAACTCGGTGGCGTTCTCCTTGTTCAGCGCCGTCGCCATGACCTCCCAGGCCAGGTCCGGGTCGGCGGTCTTCGCGCCCATGGCCAGCGTCCATCCGCCGGACAGGCTGGTGGCGCCGGGGTCCGCCCCGTCCTGGGTGGGCATCGCGGTGAAGGCCATCTCCTCCTCCCACTCGGGCCAGGGGCTGGCGCCCTCCTCGATCCAGGTCTGGGTGGCCCACGACCCGTCGAGGCTGATGGCCATCTCCCCCTGGGGCATGCGCTCCTCCAGGTTGAGGGTGGGGGCGTTGGCGTTGAGCATGTCCCGGGTGTCCAGGGCCAGGCCCTCGGAGTAGACGGTGTCGTAGAACTCCAGGGCGTCGGTGAACCCCTGCGACCCGGCCGTCCACTTCTCCGCGTCCTCGTCGTAGAGCCGGTCCCCGGTCCCGGTGAGCAGCATCTGGAAGCCCTGCATCGAGGAGACCTCGCCGGCCGGGGTGCCGCCGAACAGGTTGAAGGCGGTCACCTCGTCGCCGAACTCCTCCTGCACCGCCCGGGCCGCCTCCAGCACTGCGTCCCAGTCCTCCGGCTCCCAGGGGACCCCGACCCCGGCCTGCTCCAGGAGTGTGCGGTTGTACCAGAGGCCCCGGGTGTCGGTGCCGAGCATCACGCCGTACCGCGACCCGTCCCGCGCGGTCACCGCCGCGTCGGCCTGCTCGCTGTACTGGTCGGCGTCCTCCCAGGACTCCCAGTACTCGTCCAGCGGGTGCAGGTAGCCGGCCTCGACGTCCTGGTTGATGGTGAAGCTGTCCTCATAGAGGATGTCGGGCGCCTCGGCGGCCGACCGGTTCATCAGGTTGACCTGGGTCTGGTACTCCTCGGCCGGCGCCTCGATCGGGTGCAGTTCGACCGTCACGCCCTCGTCGGCCGCCTCGAACTCCTCCTTGACGGAGCGCATGATCGCGTCCGCCGCCCGGAACGCGCCGAAATCCTGGTAGACGACCTTCACCGTGCCGGGATCGCGCCCGCTCCCCTCGCACCCGGCCGCCGCCGGGAGCGCGGCCAGGAGCAGGGCGGCCGCGGCCGCCGGTGCCCGCTTCATCGGCCACCTCCTCGTCCCGCACCCCGACCGTGTGAGGTGCGCCACTCGAATGTCGCACGAGTGGGCCCGCCCGATCCACGGCCCCCTGAGGCCCGTGCGCCCGGAGTCACGGGCGAGGACTACCCTGGCGTCCGTGGCAGGACGGATCAGAGACGAAGACATCGCCCTCGTGCGCGAGCGCTCGCCCATCGCCGAAGTGATCGGGGAGTACCTCCAGCTCCGCAACGCCGGCGGCGGGTCGCTCAAGGGCCTGTGCCCCTTCCACGACGAGAAGTCCCCGTCCTTCAACGTCACCCCCTCGAGGGGCCTTTACCACTGTTTCGGCTGCGGGGTCGGCGGGGACGTCATCACGTTCGTCCAGGAGATGGAGCACATCTCCTTCGTGGAGTCCGTGGAGGCCCTGGCCGCCAAGGCCGGGGTACGGCTCCGCTACGAGGAGGGCGGCTACACCCAGCGCGGCGACCAGGGGCAGCGGCAGCGGCTGATCGAGGCGCACCGCATCGCCCAGGAGTTCTACGCCGAGAAGCTGCACGCCCCCGAGGCCCGGCACGCCCGGAAGTTCCTCACCGACCGGGGCTTCAACGGGTCCCACGCCGCGCAGTTCGGCGTCGGCTACGCCCCCGGCGGGTGGGAGGCGCTCACCTCCCACCTGAGGTCCAAGGGGTTCAGCGACAAGGAGATCGTCACCGCGGGCCTGGGCGGCCAGGGGCGGCGCGGCGCCTACGACAAGTTCCGCGACCGGCTGGTGTGGCCGGTGCGCGAGGTCACCGGGGAGACCGTCGGATTCGGCGCCCGCAAGCTCTCCGAATCCGACGACGGCCCCAAGTACCTCAACACCCCCGAGACCCCCATCTTCAAGAAGGGCCACCTGCTCTACGGGCTGGACATGGCCAAGCGCGAGATGGCCCGGGAGGGCCGGGCGGTCGTCGTCGAGGGCTACACCGACGTGATGGCCTGCCACCTGAGCGGGGTGCCCACCGCGGTCGCCACCTGCGGCACCTCCTTCGGCGAGGACCACGTCAAGCTGCTGCGCCGGATCCTGTTCGACCGCGGCCACACCAAGGCCAAGGTCGTCTTCACCTTCGACGGGGACGCCGCGGGCCGCAAGGCCGCGGTGCGCGCCTTCGCCGAGGAGCACAACTTCGCCGGGCAGACCTTCGTCGCGGTCGAGCCCGGCGGCCTCGACCCCTGCGACCTGCGGCTGCAGAAGGGCACCGAGGCGGTCGAGCACCTCATCGACGAGGCAAAGCCGCTGTACGAGTTCATGGTGCGCGAGGTCATCGCCCGCTACGACCTGGACACCGTGGAGGGGCGCATCGCCGCGCTCGACGCCGGGGCCGAGATCGTTGCGGGCATCCGGAACGAGGGGGTGCGCAAGGTCTACGCCGTCGAGCTGGACCGCTGGCTCGGCCTCATGGACGAGGAGTTCGTGCAGCGCCGCGTCGAGCAGCACGCGCGCGGCGCCCGCACCGCGGGGCGCGCCGGCGGGCGCACGCGGACCGCCCCGGCGCCCGCCGCGTCGGCCGGCGCCGCCCAGTCCGCCCCCTACGACCTGCGCGACCCCTCCCTGCAGCGGGAGCGCCAGGCGCTGAAGATCGCGATCCAGGCGCCGGGGCTGGCCTCCGGCTTCGACGAGCTGGACGAGGACGCCTTCAGCGTGCCCCAGCACCGTGCGGTGCTCGGGCTGCTCCGGGAGCAGGGGGGCGTGGCGGCCGCCGACGACCCGGCGCAGTGGGCGGCGCGGCTGCGCGAGGCCGCGCCCGGCGAGGCGCTGCGCTCCTTCGTCACCGAACTGGCCGTGGAACGCGTGGAGGTCGACGGCGAGCTCGACGAGCGCTACGCCCGGAACATCATCGACACGATTCTCGTTCATTCCGCCAATCGGGCCGAGGCAAACCTGAAATCGCGCCTGGCCCGGCTCGACCCCGCCGCCGACGCCGAGGAGTACAACCGCGTCTTCGCCGAGCTCCTCGCCGCCGGCCAGCGCAAACGCGCGGTGCGCGAGCGTATCGCCGGGGCGGGGTAGCAGCGGGGTGACAATACTGGTTCTCTCTATTCGGCTGCACGAGCGGGCACACTGTAGGAGTGGCTCTATCGGTGCTGCCCAGCGAAACGCCTCCGGTCCGGCAGGTGGCGCACCTGGTGGCGGGCTCCGGATCCGGGGAACCGGTCACCGTGGCCGACGTCGCCACGGCGCTTGAACGGCTGGACATCTCCCCGGACTCCCTGGACCAGGTCGTCCGCGGACTCGCCCAGCAGGGGGTCGACGTCGTGGACCCGGCCGCCGAGGAGGCCGCCGCGGCCGACCTCGGCCGCCGGGCGCCCACCAGCGACCTGGTGCGCATCTACCTGCGCGAGATCGGACGCGTTCCGCTCCTGACGGCAGAAGAAGAAGTCGAACTCGCCAAATCGATCGAGGTCGGGCTGTTCGCGGCGGAGAAGCTGCGCCGGGCCCGCGCCGGTCCGGTACCCGCCCAGACGGCGGCCGGGTCGGCCGAGGACCTCGAGGCCATCGTCCGCGAAGGCGAGCGCGCCAAGCGCCGCCTGATCGAGTCGAACCTGCGCCTGGTGGTGTCGATCGCCAAGCGCTACATCGGCAGGGGCCTGCTCTTCCTGGACCTGATCCAGGAGGGGAACCTGGGGCTCATCCGCGCCGTGGAGAAGTTCGACTACACCAAGGGATTCAAGTTCTCCACCTACGCGACCTGGTGGATCCGCCAGGCCATCACCCGGGCCATCGCCGACCAGGCCCGGACCATCCGCATCCCGGTGCACATGGTGGAGACGATCAACAAGCTGATGCGGGTCCAGCGCCAGCTCCACCAGGAACTGGGGCGCGAGCCCACCCCGGCCGAGCTCTCCGGTGAGCTCGGGTGCGGTGACGAGCGGGTCCAGGAGATCCAGCGCATCGCCCAGGAGCCGGTGTCGCTCCAGGCCCCCATCGGGGAGGAGGACTCCGACTTCGGCGACTTCATCGAGGACTCCGACGCGGTGGTCCCGGTGGAGGCGGCCGCCTTCATCATGCTCCAGGACCACCTGGTGGACCTGCTGGGCGGGCTGTCCGACCGCGAGCAGCGCATCATCCAGCTGCGCTTCGGGCTGGCCGACGGGCACCCGCGCACCCTGGAGGAGGTGGGGCGGGAGTTCGGGGTGACCCGCGAGCGCATCCGCCAGATCGAGTCCAAGACCCTCGCCAAGCTGCGCCACCCCTCGCGCGCGCAGATGCTCCGCGACTACCTGGACTGACCGCACCACCTGGACCGACCGCTCGGACCGGCCGCGGAGGCCGGCCGTGGGCCGGGGCGCGGAGGGCGAACGACCGGCGTCGCCGCCGGGTTCCCGATCCCGGCGGTTCGGCCTGATGTGGCCGTGTGCGCCGGTCCGTGTCATCCGCGCCGGGGGCTGGGGCTACCTTTCTAGGTGATGTCAGCGCAGCGGCAGACGGCGCCCCGCAAGGGGCGGGTACTGATCGGTGTCGTCGCGGCAGTGGCCCTCGGCACCCTGTTCTTCGGCGCGTTCACCCGTGTCGTCGACTACACCGGGTCGCCCGTGGGCGAGGACGGGCTCCGCAGGCTGGCCTACTTCGCCGACTGGAACACGGCCAACCGCGGCTATTCGATCAAGGACGTGCGCGACAGCGGCGCGGCCGACCGGATCACCCGCCTGATGTGGGCCTTCGGCGAGGTCAGCGAGGAGGGGCGGTGCTTCATCGACCCCGAGGCCGACCAGCCCTGGGAGATCTACCAGCGCCGCTACGAGGCGGGGGAGAGCGTGGACGGCGAGGCCGACACCTATGAGCAGGAGCTCGCCGGCAGCCTCAACCAGCTGCGCAAGCTGCGCGAGGAGACCCCCTCGCTCGCGGCCTCCATCTCCCTCGGCGGCTGGAACACCTCCACCTACTTCTCCCGGGCGGTGCGCACCGAGGAGTCCCGGGAGGAGTTCGTCGCCTCCTGCATCGACCTGTGGATCCGCGGGAACCTGCCGCGGATGAACGACGAGCCGCAGGGCGGGCAGGGCGCGGCCGCGGGCGTCTTCGACGGCATCGACCTGGACTGGGAGTGGCCCGGCGGGTCGGGCCACCCCGACAACGTCGAGCACCCCGACGACCCGCGCAACTTCACCCTGGTGGTGCAGGAGTTCCGGCGGCAGCTGGACGCGCTGGAGGAGGAGACGGGCGAGGAGTACGCGCTGTCGGCGTCGCTGGCCAACGACGCCGAGATCATCGAGGCGAGCTACGAGCCCGAGGTGTTCGCCTCCATCGACTTCGCCACGGTCCAGGGCTACGACTTCACAGGGTCGTGGAGCAGGACCACCGACCACCACTCGCAGCTGTACGCGCCCACCGGGGACGACGACGATCCCAGCAGCGACCGGGCGGTGCGCCAGCTGCTCGGCCACGGGCTGCCGGCGGACAAGCTGGTGCTGGGCTTCCCCGGGTTCGGGCGCGGCTGGTCCGGCGTCTCCCCGGAGGGGTTCGGCCGCTACGCCCCGGCCCAGGGGCCCGCCGAGGGTGACTACGGGGAGGCCACCGACTCCTACGGCGACCTGCGGGACCGCCCGGGGCAGCGCTTCTTCGACCCGGTTCACGGGGCGTACTGGCTCTACGACGGCGATGAGTGGTGGACCTACGACACCCCGAAGATCGTCCGGATGAAGGGGGAGTACGTGCGCCGCGAGGAGCTGGGCGGCCTGATGCTGTGGAACCTGGACATGGACCCCGACGCCGAGTTGGTCGAGGCGATGGACGAGTCCCTGGAAGAGGACTGACCCCGGGCTGCGAGAGGCCCGGGAACGGTGGCAACGACGGGACGGCTGGTGCCCCGCTCGGGGCCGCTTGCCGGACGCCAGGAC